>JAGGWR010000131.1 GCA_021163445.1 Candidatus Tharpella aukensis | reverse complement strand
CCTATTTTACTCTCTTTTTGTAACAATTTTAATGCACCTCAAGATAATTATGATTTTTCATGTAGAGCCGCAGTGACTTCATAAAATCAACCATCTAAGCCAATACAGTCATCAACATCAGTGACTTACTTGCGGGCGGATAAAGCCCATTTGGGTTGCGGGGTAAGTTCCCGCATTAGCTGAACAAATTAGAACAATTCTTTCTCTTGCTTTAAAAGTCATGAGTGTAGAAGAAGGATGTTATGATGTTCACAACAACCTACATTACTCTCAATATCCCATCATACAAATAATCACGAGTATTATTGTATACTTCAGATTTATCCAGGGGTCTTCGGGCCAGCTTCTGAATACTTGCCGAAGCAGCCACCGCCGCCGCTACTTGAGGAGGTACTCTAAGATCCATAGCTGACGGGATAATAGTACCTAAAGCCAGATCTTCAGAGCTTACCAGCGAGGCAATAGCTTTAGCTGCCGCAATCTTCATGACATCATCAATCTGCCGACTACGCACATCAAGAGCTCCGCGAAAAATACCGGGAAAAGCTAACGAGTTATTGACCTGATTAGGAAAGTCAGAACGTCCGGTAGCAACAATTTTAGCACCTCCGGCAATCGCTTCGGGTGGCATAATTTCCGGAACCGGATTGGCAAGGGCAAAAACAATCGGATCCTTGGCCATACTCTTGACCATCTCAACGGTTATGGTTTTTGCCTTCGATAATCCGACGACAATGTCAGACTCACGTAAAACAGCAGCTAGAACACCCTTTAATTTATCAGGGTTGGTGAGCCGAGCCATCTCCTCTTTATAAGAATTCATCCGCTTTTTACGTCCGGCGTAGATGGCACCCACAGTATCACACATTATGATATTCTGAGCTCCGGCACTAAGCAGGAGTCTGGTCACAGCGGTGGCAGCGGCTCCGGCACCATTAACGACTATCTTTATCTCTTCAAATTTCTTGTCAACAATCTTTAGAGCATTAATGATTCCCGCAAGCGTCACGACAGCCGTTCCATGCTGATCGTCATGAAAAACAGGAATATCGAGTTTTTCACGTAACATACGCTCAATCTCAAAACAACGTGGGGCGGAAATATCCTCAAGGTTGATACCCCCAAATACCGGAGCAATAGCCTCCACAACTCTTACAATTTCACCAACATCCTGAGTGTCGAGACAAATGGGTAAAGCTTCAACCCCACCAAAGGTTTTAAAAAGAATCGCCTTACCTTCCATTACCGGTAGAGCTGCTCGCGGCCCGATATTTCCGAGGCCGAGCACCGCCGAACCATCGGAAACTACGGCGACAAGATTACTTTTAACCGTTAAATCATAAAGCTTATCTGAATTTCCCATAATCAGTTTAGTAGATTCCGAAACCCCGGCAGCAGAGTAGAGAATTGAAGCCAGATGCTTATCCTTAACCGGGATCTTGGCCTCTATTTCAACTACCCCCATATAACGTTTATGCAATTCCAGAGATTGTTCGTCGACTCCAAGCTTTGTATCTTTCGGGCTAGCATTGTGGATCGGAGCTGATAAATTTGCGAGGTTTCCTTCATAAACATAACGCAACAATTCAGCTTTAATCTTTTCGGGATCGACATCTTTCCGATTAACACCATCAACTACAGCCGCAGCTGCCACCTGTCGTGCGATTTCCGGTGCCAAACTAAAATCAAAAAGCCGGGGCATAATATTGATTTCACTTAAAAGGTTTTCTGGAACATGATTCTGTAAAGCTTTAACCGCCGCGAGCTCCATCCCCCAGGTCACTTTCCAGACAGCAGCATCTAGTGCCCCACGAAAAAAACCAGGAAAGACTAAAGATGAACTCAGATAGTTAGGATAATCAATACTGCCGGTAGCAACAATAAACGCGCCGGCTTTTTGTGCACTCAGATAATCAATCTCCGGTTCAGGTAGAGCCAAGGCCAGAACAATCGGCTTAACTGCCATGGATTTAATTGCTTCGGGCTTCAGTAAGCCTCCACTTGAAAGGCCGACGAAAACATCAGCCCCACGCAAAACTTCGTCAAGCGAACCCTGCAATCGAGCCGAATTGGTCATAAATGAAAGTTCAGATTTGGCCCAGTTCATATTGGCGGTTCGATGCCGATAGATAGCCCCAGCACGATCACACACAATCACCTCACCTGCCCCTAATCGAGCCAGACTACGAGCCAAAGCAATACCGGCAGCGCCGGCACCATTAATCACAATTTTGGAGGAATCAAGTTCTTTACCGGCAACTTTCAAAGCATTATTTAATGCCGCCAAAACAACAATTGCCGTACCATGCTGATCATTATGAAAAACCGGCAGGCGCACAGCCCGCCGGAGGCGTTCAACAATCGTAAAACAGTCGGGCGATGCAATATCTTCTAAACAGATACCACCCATGGAAGGTGCCATAACTCGAACAATTTCAACAAATTCATCCGCATTATCAGCATCAATCGCCAAAGGCATTGCATCAATCCCGGCAAAACTCTTGAAATAAACTGACACCCCTTCGAGCATAGGAATGGAAGCTGCAGCACCAACTTGACCGAGTCCGAAAACGGCCGAGCCATTGGAAAAAAGACCCACCGTATTAGACCGCATTGTATAGATAAAGGAAGCAGATGGTTTATCGGCAATCGCATGACAACAACTAGCGACACCGGGTGTATAAACCATGCTCAAAACCGAATGATCCTTAATCGGAACCTTACTGCGTACCCCAATTAATCCGCGATATTTTTTTCTTAAGGCAAAGGATTCTTCCGCAACTGTCATTTTTAGTCCTAAATTTAAGATAGCACTGTAGAGTGGTAACCATCTAATGCGGGAGTTGCCCACAAGTAAATATTCTGTAAAACACTAATTGAGTTTGAAAACATACGGCTGACTGCGAACTTCCTTAAGCAACCAGACAGGTCAGCCGTTTATTTCCTTCAGCTTTTCAATCAAAGCAGGAATCACTTTATTCAAATCACCTTCGACGCCGTAGTCAGCAACATTAAAAATGTTGGCCTCTTCGTCTTTATTGATACCTACGATAAATTTGGAAGAGCCCATACCCGCCAGATGCTGGATCGCACCGGAAATACCGGAAGCAACATAAAGATTTGGGCTAACCACTTTCCCGGTTTGACCTACCTGAGCCGAGTGTTCACGCCAGCCGGCATCAACGGCCGCTCGAGACGAGCCAACCGCAGCCCCGAGAACATCAGCCAGATCTTCGATCAATTTAAAGCCTTCGGGGCCACCAAGTCCACGACCACCAGAACAAATAATATCAGCTTCGGTCAATTCCGGACGATCACCTGATGACATAGCACAACCAGTAATAGTCACTTTGCTAGCCGGAATTTCCGGTGCAAAATCAGCCACGGCACCAACACCTTCACTTTCAGCCACAACAAATACATTGGGACGTAAGGTCGCCATACGAACCGATCCTGAAACTTTAAAACTACCAATTGCTTTACCGGCATAAACCGGATGGCTGAAGAGGTAATCACCATCAGCAAAGCTTATCGAAATACAGTCGCTGACGAGGCCGCAATCAACCCTGGCTGCGGTTCGTGGGGCCAACTCTTTACCCATAGCACTATGGCCAAGCAAAACCAGGGCTGGATTTTCCTGCACGATATAGGAACCTAGAACAGCAGCATAAGTGTCGGCTTTATAGGTCGCTAGAGCTTCATTATCAACCACAGCGACTTCATCAGCCCCATATTTTTTCAACTCTTCTGCCAAGCCGGCAACACCGTTACCG
The DNA here is from genome assembly GCA_021163445.1 of Candidatus Tharpella aukensis. Taxonomy (GTDB): domain Bacteria; phylum Desulfobacterota; class Anaeroferrophillalia; order Anaeroferrophillales; family Tharpellaceae; genus Tharpella; species Tharpella aukensis. The sequence continues at coordinate 1,023 of JAGGWR010000131.1, read as the reverse complement.
ATCAAAATAGCTTTCAAGGTTTCACCTGAAGCCACTGCCAGACGCTTGCCTTCACTTAAAGCTTCCAAGGTGATTTTACGCAAGCTTCCATCTCGTTGTTCAGCACACACTACAATACTCATCTTATCTATACCCCCTAAATAACTTTGGCTTCTACTTGTAACAACTGAACCAATTTGGCTACCACTTCATCAACTTCACCAATCAAACGCTGTCCAGCCTTACGGGCCGGCGGCAATTCGGCCGCAACTAACTCAACTTTGGAGGCGACATCGTCGGCACTCAACCCCAGATCACTAAGAGCAAGGACTTCAAGAGGTTTGCGTTTGGCTTTCATAATCCCTGGTAAAGAGGGATAACGAACCTCGTTGAGGCCTTTCTGGGCACTGATCAAGGCCGGCAAAGCCAGCTCCAGGGTTTCGCTGCCGCCATCAATTTCACGGGTGGCTGTGGCTTTACCGTCATTAAATTCAAATGCGGTCACAACATTAGCCTGAGCCAGATCAAGTTTTTCAGCAAGTCTTGAAGGAACCTGGGCCACACCATCATCAACCGCTTCTTTACCGGTGAAAATGATATCAAAACCAGCCTCTTTTTCACTCAGCAACTTTGCTAAAGCAACAGAAACCGCACGACTATCAGCCCTGGCCAAAGCCGGATCAGTAATCAGCACAGCCCGGTCGGCACCCATGGCCAGACAGTAGCGCAAGGCTTCCTGAGCCTTATCACCACCGACAGTTACAACGACAACTTCACCACCATCTTTCTCTTTGGTCCGGATCGCCTCTTCGACGGCATACTCGTCGTAAGGATTAACGATCAGGTTGACCCCTTCATCAGAGATCTGACCATCACCACCGACGACAATCTTGGCTTCGGTGTCAAAGGTCTGTTTGATACAGGCAACAATCTTCACAATACTTCCCTCCTGTTTAATTATTAAAATCCAGCAGTCGCTTTAATATCATATCTCTATAATCAACTACATAACTTTGCTACAATCTTCATAGATATAGCAATTAT
>JAGGWR010000319.1 GCA_021163445.1 Candidatus Tharpella aukensis | reverse complement strand
TATACTTATTCAGTATGAAAAAGATTGAAATTAAAATCTATAGAGATGGCCAAGTTGATCTTGATCTCAGCAATTTTAACGATTCAAGCTGTCTTGATACAACAAGAACCATCGAGCTTCTCCTAGGCAATAAAATTATTAATCGTCGCCTCTTAAGTAATCATCTTTCGGAAACAATCACACCAAGGGAGAAACATCTGAACAATTAACCCACGCCTATCCCCATTCCCTTTTTACTTAGCCCTCCTATTGCTTTTTACGAGTTCATCAAAGCTATCATATTTGACAAAACTTAAATAATTGTTTAAAAGCCATATGAAGTTAAAACTTCCGTAACTATTCAGCGTATTCTGATAAAGAACCGCTTTAAGTTAAAAGCGGTTAAGTTGTTATTTTGGCTTCGCCCGGCTTCGAGGGGGACACACCCCAAGAGTACTTCCTCGCTTCGCTCACAGCGCAGCTCAAATCGGCATAAAGGCTTAGCAGCCGCCGCCTGGAGATATGTCCCCATATCGGGATAGTTTGAGGACTACATTACGCTGAATAGTTACAAATTTACAAGTATAGCAAGTAAGCTGTCAACAACAACGCCCCTTCATCAATTTAAATGTTTAGAGGATTATAAAAATGACCAGAACAACCTCGCAAAAGCTTTTCGCCAGAGCCCGTAAAGTAATTCCCGGCGGCGTCAACAGCCCGGTTCGGGCCTATGGTTCAGTTAATCTTGATCCCCCTTTTATTATCCGCGGCCGGGGCAGTAAAATATACGACGTCGACGGCAACGAATACATCGATTACGTCGGTTCCTGGGGGCCGATGATACTCGGCCATGCGCATCCAGCCGTCGTTTACGCGGTTCGCGAAAGAGTCGCACGGGGATCCAGTTTTGGGGCCCCGACGATCCTTGAAATCGAAATGGCCGAAGAACTCTGTGAAGCCCTGCCAAGTCTGGAAATGGTTCGCATGGTCAATTCAGGTACCGAAGCCACGATGAGCGCAATCCGCCTGGCCCGAGGCTATACCGGGCGTAAAAAAATAATAAAATTCGCCGGTGGATACCACGGCCACGTCGATTCCCTGCTCATTGAAGCTGGATCAGGAGCCACTACCCTTGGCATCCCTGACAGCGCCGGTGTCCCTGCGGAGTTTACGAGCAACACCCTGTCAGCCGTATATAACGACCTCTCATCCATTGACGAACTTATAGATAAAGTTGGCTCCGAAATTGCGGGAATTATTGTTGAACCGGTAGCCGGCAATATGGGCGCCATCCCTCCCCAGGCCGGATTTCTTGAAGGCCTGCGAGAACGTTGCACCAAATCCGGGATAGTTCTCATTTTCGATGAAGTCATGACCGGTTTTCGAGTCGCTTACGGGGGAGCCCAGCTCCTTTACAACATAAAACCAGATCTCACCTGTCTCGGGAAAATTATCGGTGGCGGACTTCCGGTAGGAGCTTTTGGCGGACGCCGTGAGATCATGGAACATCTTGCCCCCTTAGGACCAGTCTACCAGGCTGGAACCCTCTCCGGAAACCCGCTGGCGATGGCAGCCGGACTCGAAACCCTGCGAACCCTGAAAAAAGAAAACCCCTACCCTCAGCTGGAAGAGAGTTCAGCCTATCTCGGTGATGGTATTAACACACTCCTGACGGAACAAGGCCTCCCCCACTATTGCACCCGAGTCGGATCGATGCTTTGCACCTTTTTTACCGGCACCCCGGTATATAATTTCAACGACGCTAAAACCTCGGACTGCGAACGCTTCGCAAAGTTTTTTGCGGGCATGTTAAAACGTCGCATTTATCTGGCACCCTCACAATTTGAAGCCGGATTTGTCTCGGCCGCCCATAGCCGAGACGACCTTGATCTTACCCTTGATGCGGTCAAGGCAACTCTGGCCGAGATTTGAACTTGACTTCACTTTAAAGGCTATGATAATGGAGCCCAGCAATATAGAAGGATAAGAGTTCTTTAACATTTGAATTAGTATCGTTGACTCCCATCTGATCAACGTTTACAAAAAAAGAGCGAGAAACACGGGTGTCGGAAAAATCTGAGCCTCAACTAAAAAAGGTCTTTAACCAGGTCAGCCGCTACGGTACCGTCGGATTGGAACTTGGATTTTCAATCGCCATCGGGGTAGCTGCCGGATACTATCTTGACGGCTGGTTGGACACTGCACCTTGGTTGACCATATTTCTCATGCTTTGCGGGGTTGCAGCCGGATTTAAACGCATCTACAAAGTGCTGAAAAGTCTTGAACGCGAACAGGAAGAAGAGGAAGAGAGTGGGAAAAGCAGATAGGATCTTAAGATGAAAGATAAAAGACTGCTGCGAATCAATATTTTAATCCTCGCTATAACCGTGGTTCTCTCGCTGACAGCCCTATTGCTTGGGATTGAACAGATTGGCTTTTTAGGGGTGGCCATTGGCGGTGTATTGGCCTTTAGCTATTTCCTCTTGCTTAGTATTTTTATCAGCAAAGCTTTTCTGGGTGGTGGTGAAGAGGGGATTAATACCAAAGAGGCCGGTAAACTGAGCCTTAAACTCTTACTCCTCACTGCTGGACTCGCAATCGTAACAATTGCCGTCATCCTGACTAGACTCTGCCAGCCCTTTGCTTTTCTCATCGGTTTTTCCGCTCTTTTTGGCGCTATCGCCTTTGAAACCATGGCGTTTCTGGTTTTCAGTAAACCCCAGAAAGAGACAGAGAACGAGAACTGAATTTAAATTTAAATAATGACCATTTTTTTATCACTTAAATTCTAAGGATATATCATGCATCACGATCCAGTCATCACTTGGGTAGGATTAATCCCCGGACTTGACAGCATTCCTGAATATGTCGCCAATGCCATTCTTATTTCCCTAATTATCGTCTTACTGGTTCTGATAGGTACAAGAAAGATTAGAAATAGCGATCCAGATGAGTTGATTATCCCAACGGGCAAGTTTTCTCTCCAGAATATACTGGAGGTAATGGTTGAAGCTATCCTCAAGCTGATAACCGACAGCCTTGGTGGCGATGTTGCGAGAAAATTTCTTATGGTCGTCGGCGGCGGCATATTCTTCATCCTGTTTTCCAATCTTTCCGGCCTGATACCGGGCTTCAACCCGCCAACCGGCAACCTCAACACCACTGCAGGTTGCGCCCTGACCGTCTTTTTCATGACCCACTATTTTGGTTGGCAAGAGCATGGTGTCAAATACCTGAAACAGTTTATGGGCCCCTTTCTCTGGCTTGCACCATTAATGATTCCAATTGAGATTATCGGCCATCTGGCCCGTCCCATGTCTCTCTCCCTGCGTCTTTTTGGTAATATTATGGGAGATCATCTGGTCGCCGCAATCTTTGTCATGCTCTGCCCCATTCTCGTACCGGTACCGATCGCTTTCCTGGGCCTGTTTGTAGCGATCGTGCAGACCTTCGTTTTCACACTACTTTCTTTGGCCTATTTTCAGGGAGCAATTTCCCACGACCATTAAGAGCCCTATTTTAAGATACCATCAACTCCTGGTTAAGGCCAATTACGGCTCCAGGATATAACATATAACCCTGCTACAATTTAAGGAGGTGACAAAACATGAAAAGAGTATTCCAGATCGTTACCGCGATCGCAACCATGTGTTTAGCCAGCGCCACTGTATGGGCAAACGAAACTGTCGAAGTCGTCGAGAAAGTCAGCAATTTTGATGGAACCGGCGTAGCTTATGCTGCTGCAGGTGCTATTGCAATCGCCGCATTCGGTGGAGCTATCGGTCAGTCCATGGGTATTAAATCTGCCCTCGACAGTATCGGTCGTAACCCCAGCGCCGCCAGCAAAATTACTACTCCGATGATTATTGGTCTGGCCATGATCGAATCACTGGTCATCTACGCCCTGGTTATCGCTTTGATGCTGGTTCTCAAGATTTAGTTTAGAACTACATTGTCTGTTTATTAAACAGACCCTGAAAAGTTAAGTCAAGTAAAGTCGGCAGGCACCATCCGGTGCCTGCTTTAATTTATCACCTCAATGTATACAATATCAATAATACCATATATGTAGAATTGTATGACCCGTAATACTTCTGTTGGGTTGTTAAATTAATGACTTTAAAAGTCAACGCATAGTAACATTTTTCATTGTTCCCGATTCGGGTTTTAATGATTTACAATAAACTTTAACTATTAACTTTAACTAT
>JAGGWR010000092.1 GCA_021163445.1 Candidatus Tharpella aukensis | reverse complement strand
GTAATAGCCTCATCTACAGCCGCCGCGACTCTAGTTTTGCCTAGTAGATCAGAACCGATTTTATCCGCATCGCGGGTACTGTAGCCAGCGCGAATTGCTGCTTGTGTGGCATTCATATCAACCAGATATTCTGATACGAACCGTAGTTGTTTAGCTGTAAGTGTTTTCATAACCAATCACCTCTTAAGGGATCTTCAAACTAGATTGATATAATCTATCGCTTAATTGGTTATTACTATAGCAGAAGATTCATACAAAGTCCAGAACCTGCCAGCAATCAATAAAGGTGACACTTACTGTTGCTGGTAATCGGATATTTTTCTTGCAGGACATAAAAAGAAAGTTTCAAAAGACCAAGTGGCCCCCAATGTGGCCCCCTATCTACATAAACTAAAAAAGCACTTACAGTTAAACAACCGTAAGTGCTTGATATTATTTGGCGGGCAATGCAGGATTCGAACCTGCGGCCTTTGGCTTCGGAGGCCAACACTCTATCCAACTGAGCTAATTGCCCTAAATCTAAACAGGAAGCACCTGATAGCACAGTCCACTATTCTTGACAAGAAAAATGATTTAGCCCGGCTATAGCCATCATCATGCTAGGTCAAATTTCTCACACAGGAGAGTCGCACACCGGCAAGCCCCTTGACGGGCGTTGTCTCGCCACTGCTGATGACCATTACAACCAACCCGGTTGGCGACGGCGAAAAGTACCGCACCGGAAATTTTATGCCGTTGGCAAAGGCGAGCAAAAGCGTATGCTTCCATCTGTTCAAAGTGAGCCTGATAATACTGCTCAATTCGAATGGCAGCTTGATCATTTGAAGTTATCGTGGTCAGAGTCAAACAATTCATATCGGCACCTGGGGCAAACCGAGAAGAATAGTTTTCATCGAGCAGACAAGTCAAATTGATCGGAGCCGGAAAATAACCGGTTTGATCAACTACCGCGAGATCTCCGAGAGATATTTTCAACGGCGAGACGAGACTCCCGATCGGCCATTGCTGGAAAGCGCCGGGATAGACACCGCAAGTCCCGGTTAACAGAGCCTCATTGACCTGATAATTACCCAACAAGGCTTGGAAACCACAAGTAAAATCGACCAGACCAACACCTAGAGCCGCCACCAACACCGGCTTTTTCCGATGAGTATAAACGGCAGAACCCACATGATTAAAAAGAGATGGTTGCAGCAGTGGTTCAAGTTCTTCAATAGTAGCTGCACAGATAAGCTGCATAACTCAACTTCCCACTGAGATACCAACCGGTAAATCAAGAGCTTTCCCGGTCTCGGCCAAGCCTCGCGCAGCCAGTGCCTCACAGTTTTCGCCTTCACGAGCGATAACACCACCAACGGCGACCGACAAAAAAACATCCGCAATGTCGATCTTCATGGAGCCAGCCAAGTGCTTGATCTTTTCTGCTACCACCATGGTCCCTTCAATATCAGAATTGGCCAAAACCATCCAGAAAGTATCTTCATTATACAAGCCAACACTGTCAGCCATGCGCACTACTACTTTTAATTGATCGTACACAGCCCGGCTCGTAATATCCCAGTTTTCAGATCCCAGGATCTCAGAAATGGGAGGATAATTTTTCATCCGCAAAAAGAGCAGGGCAAAAGGTGTCTGATAACGATTCATATAGGCAAGCTGACGCTGTAAGAGATCAAACATTGCTCGGGAGCTGGGAATGCCGGCCGCCGTTTCACCAACAAAAGGATACCCATTGCACTCATTTTCAAAATTAGAGGGTAAACGCAACACTCCAACCCGACGACCCACCATATCTAAATCACCGCTTTCCGGGTAAAAAACTAATTCCGGTAAAGCCGTTTCGGCATCAACCAAACTAAACCCTGAACCATCCATCCCCTCCGTATCGGAAAAGGTCGGAGGTAAAACCAACTCAGACCAAGGCAGACCAATAATCCGGTCAGCAACCAATCCGCACACGCCTTCTAGCTGCGGACTCCAATACTCAACTAAGCCATCTTTATCAAGAATGACCAAACCACAACCTGTCCCGGCAGCAATTGCTGTCAGGAGGTCAGTTTCAAGAGCAGCCACAAACTTTACCCCACACCCAAAAAAGGTTAGTTGACGATCCTCTCTTTTTCATTTATGAAAAAGAGAGGATAAAAAAATATAAATTCAGGAGATCCATTATTATGATTGAAATGCGCCAAATTCAGGTCTTTCTCGCGGTCAGCGAGCTTCTCAATTTCAGCCGGGCGGCGGAAAAAATCCACCTGACCCAACCAACCGTCAGCGGCCACCTCAAAACCCTCGAAAAATACCTCAAAGTACAACTGGTTGAACGCGGCGGAAAAGAGGTTCGCCTGACTCCGGCAGGGGAACTTTTTCACCCCTTCGCTCAACGCATTTTCACCCTTCAGGAACGAGCCCGAAGGGAGATGTCACTCTACACAGGAGCCGAGCGGGGCACTCTGGAAATTGGCGGCAGCAACACCCCCGGCCAATATATTTTACCCAAAATGATCGGTCTTTTCACAGCCCGACATAAAGATGTCAAAATAACCCTTAAAATCGGCGACAGCAACTCAATAATAACTCAAGTCGCTGACGGCAAACTTGAACTTGGACTGGTTGGCACGCCGGCCCCGGAAACCGAATTTATATCAAAAAAATGCCTCGGCGATGAATTGATCCTGGTCGCCAACCCCAAAACTGCGGCAAGATTATGCAATTCGATCAGTTTTAATGAACTTAAAAAATTACCTTTCATAATTCGAGAAAAGGGCTCCGGCACCCGCCAAACAATGCGGTCAGCGTTACAAAAAAGAGGCCTGGAGAACCTTGACTCATTGAATCTCATTGCTGAAATGGGTAGTGCCGAAGCGATCAGGCAGGCCTTAAAAAGCGACCTTGGTGTGGCAATCGTCTCCAGTCTCTCGGTAGCCGAAGACCTCGAAACCGGAAAACTCACAAAAATTACGCTTCCGGAAGGGCCCATCCTGCGCCATTTCTACCTTATCTGCAATCGTGATCGCCGTCTCTCGCCGCTGGCTGAGGCCTTAAG
>JAGGWR010000237.1 GCA_021163445.1 Candidatus Tharpella aukensis | reverse complement strand
TTATTCTCTCAGGGGTTGGTTTGCTGGTTTTGCCGTATGGGATTATTTTTCTTTTGAGGATTGGAAATAACAGATTGATAAATGCCCTGAGTAAACGAGTTGGGGAAATAACGGTTACTTATCCCGTCAGCCGGGAGATCATTGTCAGTTTATTTGTTTGGTTCTGGACGGGTTGTACCATTTTTTGCGTAATAAAGTCTTTAGCAATTCCCTTAAACTTTATGGATGTCTGGTTTTTTGCTGCAATTCAGCTTCCTTTGCAATTATTTCCTCTTCAAGGGGTGGCCAATGCCGGTAACCATGAAGCGGGCTGGTTGGCGGCACTTAGTCTGTTAGGGATTACTCCGGCGGAAGGCTTGCCGTTGTCGATGGCCTCTCACGTTATTTTCATATGCTATGTCGCCGTGCTTGGCAGTATTGGCTTGATGCTGCCTTCAACACACCCACCTGCCAAACCGGATAAGATCGTTGTCACGTAATATTATACGGTCTGCCTTCTGATAATCGGGAGGGATAGGGGGATAGGGGACGTTGTTGACAAACTCAACTAACTTCGCAATGTTGGCACATATGCAGTCGCAGTACGGCCGGGCAGGCCCTAACTAACAACGGTCGATTTATAGTTTTGACGAATTATATTTCAACCCGTTCCCAGGCAAAATCGGCAAGGTTTTTCTCGGCGGCGTTGAAATCGATGCCGACGAGATAGATCGTTTTCCCTGAGCTGAGAAACTTTTCATGGTAGCCTTTGGCTTTTACCTGGGTTAAAGCCTGACCTTCACCATCGACCTTGAATTCGATGATATAGATGTATTCATTTAGCTTGATGGTTAGATCAATTCGCCCCTTGTTGGTTACATCCTCAGGTGTCAAATTGAGTCCAAGGCTGGTAAAATAGGCACAGATGACACTGGCGTAGTAGCCTTCATAACTGCTGATTGTATTGTTGACATAGTTGTTGTATGGAATGGAAGCAAAGAGATTTCGGAGAAGTTCTTCTAAAGTTTTAAAATCAGTCTCTTTCAGGCAGGCCAACAAACTCTTTTTAAAAGGTAATACATTGCTCTCATTGGTCAGATAGCTGATGATAACATCGTTAAAGGAGATAGCTACCTCTTTATTGGGAAAACCCAACTCATACTCCTGACCAAAACCGACATCTTCCACACTTTTAATACTCAGATAACCAGTTTGAAAGAGAATTGGTTCAAGCTCAAGATTTTCAATGTCGTAGCTGTCGATAAGAATATCCGAGATCCGAAGATCGTTCAATTTGGGAGTAAAAAAGTTTGATTGCTGGATAAGTTCGATCAAAAACGTCGGGGTACCGGTTGCAAACCAATAGCTTTTGAAGATCAGACCGTTTTTGATAAACAGCAGGATATCTAAAGGATTATAGACCGCCTCGCCGAGGAAATTATAACCGTTGTACCACTCTCTTACCCTTTCCATATCGGCCCCGGCAAGATGATCGGTAAAGACAGTTTCGAGATCATTCTGAGTATAACCGCACAGGGTAGCATAATCAGAACCTAGGCTTATATCTTCAAGGTTGTTCAGCCCGCTGAAGACCGAAACTTTGCTGAACTTGCTGACTCCGGTAAGAAAGGCAAATTTTATAAACTCATCGCTGTCTTTTATGGTCGTATAGAGATCACGTAAAACCTCCCGACCCTCTTTAGCAACCTCCGGCTGATCGAGATTATCAACGATCAGCTTGTCGTATTCATCAACTAAAACGACCACCTTCTGCCCGTATTTAGCTTCTGCCTCCATGATCATAAATTTGAGACAACCTCCGATATCATCCGGCCGGGGACAACTGATATCGAGACGCCGCTGATTCTCTTCCAGAATATTGACAACATCCTGTTGCATATCTGCAAGATTCCGAGCCACTCCGCCAAAACTTATCTTGATAACCGGGTAGTTTATTTCCCAGTCCCAGTGATCATGAATCGCTAATCCGCTAAAAAGCTCTTCGCGGCCCTCGAACAGGGCTTGCATGGTCGAGACTAGCAGGCTTTTACCGAAACGGCGCGGACGAGCGAGAAAGTAGTAACTCCCTTTTTCAATCAGGTCACCAATGATGCCGGTTTTATCGACATAGAGATAATCATCTTCTCGTATTTTGGCAAACGTCTGGATGCCGACAGGAAGTTTCTTGAGCTTTGGCATTTTTTATTTTCCCACAACTTTCGTACATCATTAAAACTACACGTAATTATTCAGTAAAACGTAAACGGGGGTCATCCATGATAAGTAAAACCAAGCGGAAAGAGAAGATTTCCCATTCAAAGTGATTGGTAATTTCGGGGACACCAACCGATTAAATTTGCACGCTGTCAAATTTTTTTATAGTTATTTTTCGGGCGAATTTTGCCCAACTCATTTGCTGGCGGCATTGTATATTTCTTTATTTCTGCGGGGGCCGACCGCAAGAACATAAACTGTGATTTCTACATTAATCACTTGGTAAACCAGTCGATAGTCACCTATTCTGAGTTTGCGGAAGGTCGATAAGTTTCCGGAGAGTGGGGCACCATATTGTAATGGAGCTTTGGTTAATTTAGTATCTATTGCACGCAATATCCGCCGGGCTGCAGATGCAGTTATACTTTCCAGGTCATCCTCGACGTCTCGATGATATCTGACAGTCCAGTTCATATTCCAAACTTTTCCATCTTTCCAGGGAATCAAGAATGGCAGCAGTTTTTTTGGAAAGTGCAGTTGCTGATAAATAATCTGTAGCGTGCATTAAATGATCCTCATTTGGCAGACAAT
>JAGGWR010000155.1 GCA_021163445.1 Candidatus Tharpella aukensis | reverse complement strand
TATTAATATTTTGAATTTCTCCCCTTGCGATTCTGGCAGATTCTACCAAAACATTTCTGGTTTCCTTTTCTTCCTGCTGGGTCAAATGATTGATTACCTGGGCCTGGGGAATATCCGGAGCAAAGCATACAGCTTCGGCCCCCGCCTGATCAATAAAAAGTAATGTTAATACGGATTCATGTATTTCAGTACCGTCAAACACGCCGCATCCGGATAATAAGACACCTATTTTTTTTTGGTTCATTATTCCCTCCAAATTTAAAATCAATAAACTAGCTAATGCGGGAACAAGTCCCGCAACCCAAATGGGTTTTATCCGCCCGCAAATAAGTACTTTTATCAGAACATTTTCATTGTAAGTGTTCAGTAAACCGCACCTGCGGTGCGCGGCCTAAGCTTTGGCAAGATAATTATCAATTTGTTTTTGTGTAACTCTCGTGGGTAGCAGCTCTTTGAAATCTTCATCGTTAGTAACCGGGATTTTTCCCAGCCAGAGACCAAAGTTGTCGAGAATCGGTTTGGCTTTTTCCTGGCGCAATTGAAAACGTTCTTCAATTGTCAGACTTTTGGCTTCTTTTTCAATGGCATATAGTTTCCTGATGTGCTTCAGGGCGATATCAGTAGCTTTCATCTTGCCGGATTTTTTTCGAGGTCTTGTCTGTAAAGCGGCAGAGCATCAATAAACTTTGCAATAATAATGTGGGCCAAAAGTGCTGCAGTAGCATAATTTTCAGGGATGATTTTAGCGGTACCGGGGCAATCTTGATCGTTGGGCTCTCTTCGTCAACGGCTCCTTCGCACTGCTTGCATGCGTACTTGTGGGCGAACATTGATAATTACTTTAATTTGGGGCGCTCAATATGTAATTGCTCAGAGGTTTCTTCAGCAATGCGTGTAAGCTGACAGCCGCAGGTTACAGAAGTCAAATAGATTGCCGGAAAACGGGTTAAGATCAAGATCGTCCACCAGAACCGATAACCCATTGATTGACTTTCGCATATCGGTAAAGCCGGGTGCCAGAAAAACCCTGAGACCATACTCTTTCAAAATCATACCATCCTCCCTAAAAGGTTGATGTGCTTCCCATGGTCAAATACTACATGGATCAGCTTGGTATTTATTGTCTTTTTTCAAAATATGTTGAAAACCAGAAGTGTTCCCCTGTTGATTCTGCTCAAATTCTTTCTGTTCTGTTGGCTAATATCGTTTGTGCATCACGGCCTCTTTATAGAGTTGAACAATGGGCAGCTGATTATTGCACTGTACCCTGCAATCCTCATAAGCAAATCCTCATGCTTTTCAGGATATTCCTGCGCCTCTTCGCATGTCTTCACTGTCCACCACGTTGAACTGTACGTGATCGATGTTCAGGTCATACTACGCTTTCATATAAGCTGTCCTGCGGGATCCTGACGCATGATTTAAGCTCCGCTGTCGGCTCCTTTTTGTCTGTGCCATAAGGGGAAGACCCTTCATCACACAACACCTCGCCATGTTTTCTGCCGTAGGGAAGCGCTTCCATTATCCAAATTGTTATTTGATATCCAAGTCAGTAATATCGATTGTGCCTGATAGTCAAAATGTTAATTAAATTAGTTTTACCTTCTCTTGGAAACACCCGGTCATTACAACATCAGGCGTGACTTTATTCATTCCTGATGTTGTAATGTATACGATACTGAAATGATTACCAGTAGAGACTTACAGAAAGTTGAAGGTTGTGAACTTCATGGTAGTCTGCTTCCGAGTTGCAAAGCTCGCTTTGCAAGGCCCCGGAAGGTAACCCCAACTGCCCTTCCAGAGACTTGTCAAAAGCATGGGTTTTAACCTTCGGGTCATCCATAAAAGAGTAAATATAAGCAAAAGCAATTTTAACATTGTCGGCCGGTTTAAATGAAAATCCGCAGGTACAAGAGTGCGTCAATTCAGGCGGCGTAATTGGCGTATAGCTTTTATCGGGTATCGCTTCATCATGATAATGATAACCCAGCGCGAATGTGTAATTATCACTAAGGAAATATTCGACCCCGACGCCGACCGCAATCTGATCTTGAATATCAGTGGGGAGATCCAGGGACGTGGGTACACCAGCCATGCGCATCTTTTCAGCTCCAGAACCGCCAAACTCAAGCGTCAACTTATCCCAGTCTGCTTCCCAATTTATGTATTTAATGTCAGCACTGAGACGCACTGATGGGATTGGGCTATATGCCACTCCGAGGCCGAAATTTTGAGGGAAAGCAAAATCCTTCATTTTAACATCAAGCTGGGAAAAAGCAACTTCGCCGCCCGGTGTCATCATCTTGAGAGATCCATCACTGTTGCCTGTTTCAAGATCCTGCATAAAGGCGGGAGATTCATAGAAGATACCAATGCTCAAGTTATCCATAGGTTTGTATAGAAGGCCCACGGAACCTGATACTCCGAATCCGTCGGCGTTGCCCGTATCCAGAAAAGCTGTGCCAAGTGGGGTTCTAAGATCTAATGAACCATAATCGATATTCAACCGGGTTCCAATCGAAAGTTTCGGAGTTATCTGGTATGAGAGTGCGGGCCCGAATCTTAGGTGCATAAGTTTCGATTTAGCGTTCATCGGCCCAAAAAATTTTGATTGTATGGTATAATCAGTCAGAAGTGCATCTGGAGCGGTAAAACTCAGGCCCCAGGCCCAACGTGAATCTTTAATCTTGTGAGCAAAGCTCATAGTTGGTGCCATCAACCACCTTTCAGCGTTTGTGCTCTTATAGCGTTGACCATCTGTACCATCATATAAGAAGTCCATACGTGGAAAAATAAACAGCAAATCGGTTTGCAGCGCGCTGCTTTTCGTTTCGCTAATAAGGGCCGGATTGATTTCCACGTTGGTGACATCGTCTCCAATCGCAATACTGGTACCACCACGAGCATCGGCTGAAGCATTAAATCCAAAACGCCTAACATAATCTATAACAGCCCAGCTTGTGGCCGCATAAAAAACTATACTAAAAACACCCAAAAAAACCACCGACAAATAACTCACACGCGATAAAGAATTTTTATTCATCCTGCCCTCTCTCCCTAATTTATGATTTTAAGATCATATCAGTGCATCACCCATTGTTTGGCACTGAAAACAATCCGTTACGAACGTCCGTTTATCTTTAGTGACATCAATCTAAACTATCAGCCATATATTTTTTTGTCCTCCAATGTGTTATTATTAAAACATTATTATAAATCTGTTAGTAGGTAAAAATTTTTTTTTTGTCAAGTGTTTTTTAAAATAAGTGTTTAGAGTTTCAAAATTGTCGCGGCTCTACCTCTGCCCGCTTTCCAATAGTAGATTACCACCGATATCAGTCACTAATATTACTTTGGGCAGGTAACAGGTACCGCCCCCGGTTCCCGAAGAAGAGCGATCTGAAATCAAAAAGATCAAAAAGTAGAGCAACTATTCAAGTGTCGTTTCGTGTCGATATGGGGACAGAACTCCAGGCAGGGCGCTAGCCCGTAGCCGGGTGCTGAGCTTGCGCCTGAACGAAGTGAAGAAGTGCCCTCTGTCTGACCGAAGCCCTGCAAGCCGCCAACGTTTTATCCCAAGCACTGTTTAGTGCTCAATAATTATTATATCTGAAAAACCTGTAAAAAGTTCCGAGATGAATTTTTGATCACTCCATTAGTACCTTAC
>JAGGWR010000280.1 GCA_021163445.1 Candidatus Tharpella aukensis | reverse complement strand
GGTCACGAAGTTTTCGCAACTTCTCCGATTCAAGTACCAAGATAGCTGCCCCCTCTCCCAGGTTGAGGCCGTTGCGCTGTTGATCAAAAGGTCGACAGGCTTGCTGAGCGCTGATCATCAACGAGATAAAACCGTTGCAAGTGACTCGGCAGAGTTCGTCACTGCCGCCGGCCAGAACCAAGTCGCAGATTCCGGATTTAATCCAGCCCGCACCGATACCAATTGCATCGGTGCCCGAGGCACAGGCATTAACGACCGTAAGCTGGGGGCCGTGTAGAGCAAAAACTTGGGCCAGCACGGCGGCGGGATTGCTGCGCAGATAGCGGTCAATCGGTTCGAGGTCGGGATTTTTTCGATCCCGGTAGTCGCGATAAAATTTTTCATCGTTCATGGCCCCGCCGACAGTTGTGCCGACACAAACTCCAATTTTAAGTTGTGATAACTTTATAGCGTTACTTTCGCCATCGTCACTCCACCCGGCACGACTTAAAGCCTCGCGCGCCGCTGCCAGCGCGAGGCGGCTGGTGCGTAACCATGGCTGCTTTTCATCTTCAAAGTCAAGCGGGGAGGGTGGCAGTTCAAAAATCGGATATGTAAGTGGATGCTCAAGCTGAAAACGTCGCGGGGCGGCCGGTTCCCGGCACTCCTCAAAAAGAGCCGAAAAAGCACTCTCAAAGTCAAGGCCTGTAGCGCACAAAGCTCCAATTCCGGTAATTGCGACCGGTTTATCAGTTTGCTTGAAAGCTCCAACTTCCCCATGATTTGTAATAAAACGATTAAACATTTTTTAAAGTCGTTTCCATTTTACGATAGATACTTAACCCCCTCAAAGGGTTTTTAGTGCCTTACAGTAACTTTTGGGTTGTGGGAGTAATTCCCGCATCAGCATTTGTTTTTTTCCACTATTTTTTCACCTTTATTGGTGAGTCGGTATTTTTGTGTTGGACTTTTTGGTGAGTCAGGTTGCGTCATTTCGATTAATTTTTGTTTCAAAGCAGGTTCTAAATAAGCCTGTGTGAATGTGGGGCGGTGCTTCAAACTGGTTGCTTCCATAAGTTCCTTTCGGCTCATTTCTTCCGTCAGGCTGAACAATAGCCGTTTTACTTGTTCGGTTACTTGTTCGGTTACTTGTTCGGTTGTTTTCTGGTTGTCCTGCAAATTTGTCTTATCGGTTCCGAATTCCGGAATGCTGATAATCATTTTGAAGGTATCACCTTCTATAAGTTGCGGGTCGGTACTGCCGTATTGTTTTGCCTTCAATCTCTTCCTCGTTGATCGACAAATAGGTCGGAGGTGAGAGCTTTTGTGGATTATTGATGGCGGTGACAAAATCTTTTCGTAGCTGCTCTATTGTATCCAGTTCAATTCCCTGAACCGAACCATTATCCTGAACTCCCAACAAAATTGTTCCGCCATGCCGGTTTAGAAAAGCGCAGACCGTCTCGTAAATATCACGATTGAGCTGATTGCGACAGGTCTTGAACTCAAGGTCAAGCCCTTCGCCTCTGGCAATCAAACTTTTTAAATTTTTCGGCATTAGAACTCTTTCTTACTATCCAGTAAAATGGTTACCGGGCCGTCATTAACCAATTCAACTGTCATTGTCTCACGAAAACGTCCGCCTGATACGGGCAGCCCCAAATTTTTAATCCCACGCATAACTGTTTCATACAGGTTGCGGCCAAGTTCGGGGGGCGCTGCTTGGCTGAATGAGGGCCGGTTGCCTTTACGAACGTCACCGTAGAGGGTGAACTGCGGTACCACTAATACTGCGCCCCCAACATCCTGCAAATTTAGTCGCATCCGTTCATCTTGGTCATAGAAGATTCGCAATCCGCTAATTTTTCGCACCATATAGTCCACATCATCAGGGCCGTCATCCACTCTGATCCCAAGTAAAACTAGAAATCCGGGGCCGATTGCCGAAATCTCCTCTCCGGCAACTTTGACCGAAGCTGAGCTGACCCGCTGTATAACTGCCCGCATAAATTCTCCTTTTACAAGCTGTCGGGATTGGGGTTATTGCTGGCACAAGGTGCGTCAGCACCCCAGTGTGACCTTGTTGATGAGGGCGAAGTAAATTCCAACACAGTTAAATGCAGTTTTATGGTGGATCGCTGAATAATTACAACGGATGTAACTATTCAGCTAACCCATAAATTCAGGGGACACAATCCCGATTTCCTGCGGAGAATCAGGTTATGTCCCCATAATTCACTGAAATCCATCAAATTTAGGTGTTTTTTTGCTTACGCTGAATAATTACCAATGGCTTTGCATTACCACAATATCATAGTTTTCACAATGATTACGCAGTTGCTCGTTCGGTGGCGGTCAGGAGGATTGGTGGAAAATTGGGTTTGATCTTGGTTTTACTTATGGCATGAGTAACGGGGGCAGCGGGGTTGACAAAGAGATGAAGCCTGTGTAAGACAATGCTGTTCATTTTGTCTGGCGATTTCTAATTTAATGTGTAGAACTGAAAACTGGAGGGAGTTTTGCGGAAGCTGATTCTGTGTGTCCTGATTTTAGGGAGTTGTCTGCTGATTTCTGCTTGTGCAACGTCAAAAAAGACCCGTGAGATGGTGCGCCCGATTTCGATGGCGGCGCCGGACGACTATCGGATGGCTGCCTACCTGGGGCTTTTTGAGCCGCGCGAGAGCTTCATGCTGACTGAAATTAAGGCCCGGATTGTGGTTGCTGAAATTTTTCAGGTGAGGTGTACGCACTGTCAGAGGCTGGTCGATGATCTCAAAGAGTTGTACCATCTTATCAATAAAGAGAATCTCTTTCATCAAGTTAAAATTATCGGTTTGGGTTATGGTGATGAGCTTTATGAAGTTGAGGAGTTTGGGCGTCATTTTGCCGTTCCGTACCCGCTTTTTGCTGATCCTCGAGGGCAAAAGGTGAAAGTTGATGAAATCCCGGTTACATTTATTCTGGAATTAACTCCGGAGGGAGCCCGTGTTCTTTATGAATTTCATGGTTTGCTTCCAGAGGCCGAGGACTTGTTGAAACTTATTCGCCAAGCGACTGGTTTGTAAGATTACGATGGATTTCAACGTTTTTACTTCCGGCTAAGCCGGGGTAGGGTTTATTTATCTAGTGATTTATTGATTTCGTGGGAAATAATTTAATCAGGAGAGGTGAATTATGAGTTATGAAAATGTGATAGTTGAGATTGTAGCTGAGAATGTTGGTGAGATAACCCTGAATCGGCCGAAGAGTTTAAATACATTTAGCTTGCCGTTGGCCCGGGAGCTGAATCAGGCTTTGTTGGAGCTTGATGGTCGTGACGATGTGCGGGTGGTTATTCTGAAAGGTTCCGGGAAAGCTTTTTGTGCCGGTATTGATGTCAGCGATTTCTTCGGCAAGACGGCGATGGAGTATAAAAAGTGGATCGAGACCATGGAAACTCCGCTGATTACCATGAGTCGGATGAAAAAACCGGTGATTGCCCAAGTGCATGGGGTGGCGGCGGCTAATGGTGCGGGTCTGGTGGCGGCGGCGGATCTGGCGGTCATGGCTTCCAAAGCGCGTTACGGTTTGACGGCAATTAATGTTGGCCTGAACTGTATTGGTCCGATTGTTCCAGTGAGTAAGATGATTGGTCGTAAGAGGGCTTTGGAGCTGCTTTTTGACGGTCAGTTGATTAATGCAGATAAGGCTTTGGATATGGGGATTGTTAACCGGGTGGTGGCTGATGATGAACTTGAGGCCGAAACCCGGAAATGGGCCGCTGAACTGGCACAAAAGAGCCCGATCGCCTTACAGATTGCCAAAACCGCTTTCTACGGGGCCGCCGATCAGGATTACTATAAAGCCTTCGAGTATATGAATGAAGCTTTTGCCCGCATGTGTACGACTGAGGATGCGGCCGAAGGAATCAATGCTTTTATGGAGAAACGGACACCCAACTGGCAGGAAAAATAGTCGATTTTTTATGGCTGGGATTTAATTTAAAGCTGACCTTTTAAGAGCACAAGTTCTTAAGGTCAGCTTTTTTCTTGTAGTGTTTTAAGGAATGAGGCCGCTTTGGTGCGGGTCTCCTGATATTCGTCGTCGGGGTCGGAGTCGGCAACGATGCCGCCGCCGACCTGGAAATAGAGGTGGTTGTTGCAGGCAACAGCGGTGCGAATCGCGATGTTGAAGTCAAGATCACCGGAAAAATCAAAATAGCCGATTGAGCCGGTATAGACGCCGCGGCAGGTCGATTCAAGTTCGTCGATGATCTCCATTGACCGTAGTTTTGGCGCTCCGGTGATTGAACCGCCGGGAAAAGAGTTGAAGAGACAGTCGCTGCTGCTTTTTCCCGGCCGGATCCGGCCCGCCACGGTAGAGACCATATGGTGGACGTTGGCGTAGCTTTCCAAAATTTGCATCTCGGGCACATGGACGCTGCCGTAAGCGGCGACCCTTCCCAGATCATTACGTTCAAGATCGACAATCATAATATGTTCAGCCCGGTCTTTGGGGCTCAAAAGGAGTTCCCGGCCGAGAGCTGAATCTTCATTGCTCGTGGCGCCGCGCGGCCGGGTTCCCTTGATTGGTCGGGTTTCGATATAGTCGCTCTTGATGAGCAGGTAGCGTTCCGGCGAGTTGCTCATGATGCAGTGCTCACCGGTCTCAAGGTAGGCCCCGAAAGGGGTCGGGCTTAAGTTGCGGAAATGGAGATAGAACTCTTGGAGATTGCCGCTGAAAGGGGTGGCAAAACGTTGTGAAAGGTTGACTTGATAGATGTCTCCGGCGGCGATATAGTCGAGGATTTTCCGGATTGTGCTCTTATATAACGGGTAACTGAAATTTGCTTTAAGATGACCTTCTGCGGAACTTATCTGTTTCGTCTTTTCCGGTTCCAGCACTTCCAAATTTATTGTTTTAGCCGCTTCTGCTTCACACCTTCGGGCTTCATCTACAACCTCTCGCAGTTCATCAAGTCTTTGACGGGCCCGGATCCCGGCGGCCGGGCTCTCAGCTTTTTCCGGCAGGCCGCTGGCTAAAAGCCAGGTTGTGTCGGTCAAGTGATCAATTGCGATCAGGGCGTCGTAAGCGGCAAAAAAAGCGTCCGGCATCTTGAGGTCGTTGGTAGTGGTCTGGGCGAAATTTTCGACCTGGTGGCCGAGTTCGTAGCCCAGATAGCCGATAAGGCCGCTTTCAAAGGGCAGAAAGCCACTCTCTTTAGGTCTTTGCCAGCGTTTTTGCAATTTATCAAGAAAAGGAAAGAAAGGGCTTTGGTGCTCGGTTTTTTCTCCACTCAGGCAGTTTTCTTCAGTAATATTGCAGCCGTGGGCGGTGATTTTTAGAAAAGGATCAGCTGCCAAAAAGGAGAAACGGCCCAGTTTCCCGGCATCAACATTAGCATCAAGCCAAGCTGGAACCGGTTTTTCCGAGAGTTTGAGAAACAGAGCCGCAACCGATGGCGGACTATCGACGGATTCAATAAGTAACATGGCGCGGCACCTTAGACTAAAGTATGAATAACGTCAAGAACCGATGGCGTTGCACCCCAAGAGTACTTCCTACGGGGCGTAAAAAGTTCCGATATCCTGCGTTGTTGTGGTTTTACAGACACTCGACATACTGTATGTATGGTCTCGTGCCTGTAAAACCACAACATCTTGTCTATCGAAATTTTTACTTAGCCATTCCGTTGACGGCGAAAAAATATCGTTAAAAGGGATAACAAAATGACAAATCCGGCCACGATTGTCGGCAGATCGGGGTGGTGGGCGAAGAAGGTTGCTTGCCGGCATGGGGTGATGGTGGCTTCGATCAGGCCCTCTTGGTTTAAGGGGAGTTGTTGTTCAATCTCGCCTTGCGGATTGATGATTGCGGAGATTCCGGTGTTGGCACAGCGCACGATATAGCAGCGGTTTTCTAAAGCGCGCAGGCGGATATTGAGGAGGTGCTGGCGCGGGCCGGGGGAGTCGCCGAACCAGGCGTCGTTGGTGAGGTTGATGAGGAGGTTGGCCCCGGCGCCAAAAAAGCGGGCCGTAAAGGCTGGAAAGACCCCTTCAAAACAGACTGAAGGGGCGATTTTTAGTGGCTGTTTTTTGGGGGAATTACGATTGCGCCCTGTCGCCAAGTTGAAATTATGAATTTTATCACCCGATGAGTAGTCAAGACCCGGAACAATCTTGCTGATGAAAGGAAAAAATTTGGCCAGCGGGGTGAACTCGCCATAGGGAACAAGCTTGATTTTGTTATAGATTTGGCGTTGGTTATCGGGTGTAAAGAGAAAGATGGAGTTGTAGAGTTTTTTTTGCGTTATTTCAGGCTGGTTTTTTTGGGGTTCATCTATATAGCGGGGGCCGCCAAGCATCAGGCTGGTCTGCTCTGTGCGGACAAGTTCCTGCAAACGGTTGCTGATAACCATCTCTTTTTCGAGGAGCAGCGGTAGGGCGGCTTCCGGCCAGACGATCAGGTCGGGTCTGTATTTTAAGCCCTTGCGGGTCATGGCGATCATCTTTTCTATGATCTTGTCCCGATTTTCCGGGCGCCACTTCTCTTTTTGCGGAATGTTGGGTTGAACTATGACAATTTTGGTCGATGTGGCCTGATTCAGCGTTTGGATCGCTCTCTGGAGCGCTGTTTTAGCGGGCTCGGTTTTACCCGCTAAAAAGGCTAGAATCAAGAGTGGGCCCAGGAGGGAAAAGGCATAAAGTCCAGCTTGTTTTCTTCTCTTTTTAAAGAGAGCAAGAGCGCTCAAGTAGAGTCCGATATTGCCGAGAACAATCAGGCCGGAGAGCAGGCGGACGCCGCCCCAGGGTAGGAGCCAGTTAAATAGTTGGTTGTCGATTTGGGTCAAGCCCAGGGGGTGCCACGGAAAGCCGCCCATAAAAGAGCCGCGCAGATCTTCGAAAAGAATCCAGGCTGCCGCCGTGGTCAGGGCGCTGATAATGTTTCCCCATGATGATTTCAGGGGCGGCAGGTTGCGGAGATAGTGCCAGAGGCCGGTAAAGAGGGCCAGGTAGAGCGCCATGTAGAGCGCCAGCAGGCCCATCACGATTATGACCACAGCCTGGGGCAGGTTGGTGAATCCGGCGATTGAGTTGGTAATCCAGAAAAGCTCAATAAAATTAAAGCTGAAACCGACCAATAGGCCAATGCCGCAGGCCCGGCGTAGAGAGCTGCTTTTCTCCGCAATCGCCAGTAAAGGGATAAGCGTGATAAAGGCCCAAGTCCAGCTATAAGCGTGGAGGTTGAAACTTAGATAGAGGGTTGCCGCAGAGCTCAGACAACCTCCTAGAAGAAAACCGGCTTGAATCACGATTTTTCGCTTTCCTGAGGGTCGGGGTTTTGCTCATCCCGGTTGGGTGGCGTTTTTATTGCCGGCGGGGAAGTCTCCTGCGCGGTTGCCGGGGTTCTCGATTGCTCTTCAAGTTGTCGCAGGCGGATTTTTTTTACCCTTCTCTTGTCAGCCTCTTCAATGGTCAAAGAGAGATTTTTGTAGACCATACTCTCCCCGGCTTGCGGAATGCTGCCGCTCAAAAAAACCACCAGTCCGCCAACGCTCTCAAATTTCCCCCGGTTATCGATCTCAAGCCCGAAAAGTTCTTCAATTTCTTCAATCTCGGTTTTAGCATTGACCAGATAGGAGCCGTCATTAAGCTCTTCAATGAGTTTTTCGCTCTCTTCGACCATGCGGTGTTCTTCGTAGATTTTACCGATAATTTCTTCTACCAGATCGCTGATTGTCACCAAACCCGAGGTGCCGCCGTACTCATCAACAGCCACTGCGATATGGATACCTTTGATGCGAAATTCCTGGAGCAGTTCCTGAACCTTTTTGGTTTCAGGAACAAAGT
>JAGGWR010000290.1 GCA_021163445.1 Candidatus Tharpella aukensis | reverse complement strand
GGATCGGGGTCGATGCCGATACCGCCAGGCGGATGCTGCTTCCTCTGATTCGCGGTAGTTTTGAAAATCTTGAACGAGTCTCTCCGGCCGAGGCTCTGACCGGGCCGATTGCCAGAGGTGACGACCAAACAGTTGCGGCCCATTTGACCGCTTTGCAGGAAAAGTTTCCCGACTATCTTGGGGCTTATCGCTTGCTCGCCGGATTGAATGTTGACCTGGCCAAACAGAAAGGTGAGGTTAGCGAGGCCGATTTTCCATCTTTGAAAAATTACTGATCCGGTTATTGTATTCACCACGAAGTCACGACGGTCGCGAAGCTAGGATTGTTTTACTTTGTGTTCTTCGTGACTTCATGGTGACCTGAAAAAAATTTTGCTATTTTATTTTATTTCATTTTGTTGTTTTGACTAATGACCAACTACTCTTTTCCCCCTGAATTTGTCAGTGACTTGCGCTCGCGTATCGATATCGTCGAGCTCGTCGGTGACTATGTGGCTTTGACCAAATCCGGCGTCAATTATAAGGGGTTATGCCCTTTTCATGGGGAAAAGACGCCATCTTTTACCGTGCATCAGGGAAAAGCTATCTTTCACTGTTTCGGTTGTGGTGTGGGTGGCGATGCGATCAGTTTTTTAAGGCAGATTGAAAATCTCTCTTACCCGGAAACCCTGGTTCGCCTGGCGGCTCGGGCGGGTATCGATATTTCTCCTTACGAGCGGCGTCAGGGTAGTGTCGAGGCCCAAGCCAAAGCCCGCTCGGAACGCGAAAACCTGGAACGGGCCGTGGCTTGTGCGCAGAACTTTTTCACCACCCTGCTCCAGGCTAACCTTAATGGAAGAGTTGGTCTTTATCTCAAAAAGCGGGGGATTGATCCGGTTCAGGCAAAAGCCTTTGGTTTAGGTTTTGCCCCGGATTCATGGTCTTCATTGAAAGATGAATTAGGGCGTCAGAGAATCGATGAAAGGGTTGCTGTCGCCGCCGGACTACTGGTGCAAAAAGAGGGCAGTAACCGGAGTTATGATCGTTTTCGTGATCGTCTGATCTTCCCGATTCGTGATGTTTCCGGTACAGTGATCGGTTTTGGCGGTCGTTCTTTGGGCGATGGTGAGCCCAAATATCTTAATAGTCCGGAGTCGCCGATTTTCAATAAACGGCGTTTGCTTTATGATCTTCATCATGCCCGACCGGCGATTGCCAAGACCGGGTCGGCCTTTTTGGTTGAAGGTTATATGGATGCCTTGGCCCTCTATCTAAGAGGGATTGATAATGTTATCGCCACTTTAGGGACGGCGCTCTCTGAAGAAAATGTGGTTGCAGTTAAACGTTATACTAAAAAAGTAGCAATTTTTTTTGACAATGATCGGGCTGGACGGGCCGCCGCTTTTCGCTCCTTGCCGCTCTTTATGGCGGTCGGAATTATGCCTGATATCGTGCTGATGCCGGAGGGGATTAAAGATCCGGATCAGCTGGCTGCAGGACTTGATGATCAGGGTTTGCAAGAGGCCCTGGAGCAACAGACTTCGCTTTTTGATTATTTTCTTCGCGAAAAAGGGGGCGGGCTTGATGGCTATAACGATCGCCTGCAGTTTTTGCGTGAAGTTTTGGAGATGATATTACGTTTGCCCGATGATCCTTTACGAGGAATGGCTTTGCGTTCAACGGCCGAAACTTTGCGTTTGGCCGAAGAGATTGTTCTCGATGAGTACCGTCGGATGCGTCAGCATCGTCAACAGCATCCGGCACGCGGGTTTGAGCGATCTTCGAGTTCGTCGGCAGTGACCACTGCCAAGGGGGTCTCCTCACAATCAGTTTCACGCCCGGTGTCACAGCCGGAAGAGATTATTCTGGCAACCCTTCTGGACTATCCTCAGCTCGAAGAAGAGTTCAAAGAAAATTATCTTGAACTTGTGGAAAACCGGGATTGTTGCAGGCTCTATACGGAGCTGGTTCAGGGAGCTGGCGGCTGCAACCGGACATTGTTGGAGCATCTTGCCGGCAGCGGAGAGGATGATTCTCTTTGTACTCTCTATGCCCGTTTGGTGCATCTGCCAGCTCCGGCTGAAGATCTTGAGATGGCGCGAAAAGTTGTAGACGACTGTTTTGCAAGCTTGCGCCAGCGCCAGGGTCGAGAACAGGCCCGTAATCTTGATCGGGAACTTACGCAGTGCCGGGATGAAGAACAGATGTTTGCTCTTTTGCGGCGTAAGATGGAGATAAAAAAAAGCCTGATGGCGTCGTAATAATTTTAATCTATTGTGTCGTATTCAAAAGGGTTCTTTTCTCCAAGGTGTTGCGATTTTGTTTAGCCATTGCATGATTTTTACGAGTGCAACAAAAATGATCAAAAATATTTGTCTGGTTTCGGTGAGACCAGGTCTGATCATGAAATTCTGAATAAGAGGTGAAAATGTCGGCAACATCAAATGGTACAGCCTCTGCGGTTGGGAAAGCTAAAGGTATTGATACCATGATTAATTCAGATGATATTAAAAATTTAATTCTACAGGGTAAAGAGAAAGGTTTTCTCTCGTATGCCCAGATCAATGAAGTATTACCCCCGGAAGCGGTATCGCCGGAAAAGATCGATGAGATGTTGATGCTTTTTGCCGAGATGGGGATTGATGTCGTCGATGGTGACAAGGTTTCAAAACTGCAGCGTGCCGGAGATGGACAGGGTAAGGGTGCAGGTGCGAATGTGCCGGGAGTGGTTGTCGAGAGTACATCAGAACGCCACCACGATCCGGTACGTATGTATCTCTGGGAGATGGGTTCAGTACCTCTGCTGACTCGTGAGGGAGAGGTTGAAATTGCCAAAAAGATTGATGAAGGTGAACGAGAGGTGGTTAAAGCTCTCTTGAAGTCGGTCTTGACGGTTAATACGATGAAATATCTTGGTGACTTGCTGAAATCTGAAGAGATCAGCGTTAAATCAATCAGCCGTGATATTGAGGAAGAGGTTGAGATTGAAGAGGATATCGATAGTGGGTTGACCTCTCATGAAGATGAAGAAGATATTAGTGACGCTGCCGAAGCCACTTCCGAGAGTGACGATGATCTTGAAGATCAGATGGAGGTTGCCGAACTGATTGCTTCGGAGAATGAGGCTGATCAGGATGATGAAAGCCTGGCGCAGAGGATTATTGGAGGGATAGAAACAATAACCACGCTTTTTGCTGATAATCGGGGGCTTCGTAATCGACTTAAACATCCTGATACCGAGTTACGTTCATCAGTTAAGAGAAGTGCATTAAGGGGACGGGTTAAATCTAATGAGCGCGAAATTATAAATCAGTTTTATGCAATCAAACTTCGTCCTGTAGTCATTGAAGATGTAATTGCTAACCTTAAAAGCTATGTCGATATGGGTCGTAATCTGGAAAAAATGATTGCCCGGGTTGAGGCTCGCTATCAAACCCGTTTGCGTAATCTGCGCACGATTTGTAAAGATTGTGTCAATAATGAAGATAAACGCCAAAATTTTGCGCAAAAAAACGGACTTGATGATGATGGCTTTGACGATCTCTGGTTTCGAGTTGATAATCTGAGTGCCAAACTGAAAACTATCAGCGAAGAAACCGGTTTGAGCCTTTCCGATCTAAAGCGTGTCGATCAGCAGATTGGAGTTGGCGAACGCAAAGCTGAAAATGCCAAAAATCAGCTGATTAAGGCAAATTTGCGGCTTGTTGTTAGTATAGCCAAAAAATATACCAACCGTGGATTGCAGTTCCTTGATCTGATTCAGGAAGGTAATATCGGCCTCATGAAAGCGGTTGATAAATTTGAATATCAACGTGGCTATAAGTTTAGTACCTACGCGACATGGTGGATTCGTCAGGCGATAACGCGGGCGATTGCCGATCAGGCTCGTACGATTCGAATCCCTGTTCATATGATCGAGACGATCAATAAGCTGATTCGGACATCAAGGGTGCTCTTGCAGGAGTTGGGCCGCGAGCCGACTCCGGAAGAGATCGCCGAGCGCATGGATATTGCTCTCGATAAAGTGAAAAAGGTTTTGAAAATTGCCAAGGAGCCGATCTCGTTAGAGACCCCGATTGGCGAGGAAGAGGATAGTCACTTAGGTGATTTTATCGAGGATAAGAAGGCGGTTAATCCGCTTGATTCGGTGGTTAGAGGTGATCTTGCAAGTCAGACCCAGCATGTTTTAGGGAGTTTGACAAAGCGTGAGGAGAAAGTTTTGCGCCTTCGTTTCGGGATTGGTGAGCGTTGCGATCACACCCTGGAAGAGGTGGGCCAGGATTTCGATGTTACCCGTGAACGAATTCGTCAAATTGAGGCAAAAGCTTTACGGAAATTGCGTCACCCCAGTCGGAGTCGGAAACTGCGGGGATTTCTTGAATATTAGTTCTTTATTATCTCGATGCGGGGACTGACTTCCAGGCAGGGGCGCAGCCCCGAGCCGGGCTGAGCTCTGTCCCTCTCGAACCAGTGGGCGAAGCGATGTTCGTCGATAACCGTTGTAACTTAACTCCTGAATTTCGGGTATCTTACTGGTTACCAAAATCACGAAAAAAAGGCCGGGCACTTTATGCGTCCGGCCTTTTTTAGTTTATGCTCCGGCCTGTTTCAAGGCCTGAATATTGGCTGCGTAATTGTCAGTTTTGAAAACGGCTGAACCGGCAACAAAAATGTTGGCTCCAGCCGCTTCGGCGGCGGCGATGGTTTCAGTTTTGATGCCGCCATCAACCTCGATAAGCAGAGGTTCTTTCCGCTCTTTAGCAAATTCATTTATTCTGGCGATTTTGTTGAGGGCCTCCGGAATCATGGCTTGGCCGCCGAATCCCGGATTTACGGTCATGATGAGAACCAGATCAATTTCATTGATGATATCTTCAAGCATGACGGCCGGGGTTGCCGGGTTAAGTGATACGCCTGCCTTAATATTGTGAGCTTTAATCATCTGGATTAAACGATGAAGGTGCGGCCCCGATTCCTGATGGACAGTGAGAATGTCAGCTCCGGCCTCGATAAAGTCATCAATGTAGCGTTCCGGCTCTGAGATCATCAGGTGAACATCAAAGAGCAAATTGCTGTGAGGGCGCAGAGCTTTTACGACTGCAGGTCCGATTGTCAGGTTGGGGACAAAATGGCCGTCCATGACATCGATATGGATGAGGTCGGCCCCGGCTTTGTCAATAGCCCTGACCTCTTCTCCGAGACGGCTGAAATC
>JAGGWR010000243.1 GCA_021163445.1 Candidatus Tharpella aukensis | reverse complement strand
GTATAGATCTCGGGAATCCCGACCGTACCCATGCTAACCGGTTTATCAGGGTTGAGTTGAACCAAAGGCTCATAATCAGGAAGGAATTTATCGACCTCTTCCTGATCGAGAAATTCATGCGGCTCGATAACATGACTCAACGTAAAACCATCAAGATTGACACTAATCGGCAGCAATACCCGATGATCTTCGGCGATTTTAAAGGACATCAGCGTAAGATCAAAAGATTCCTGACCGTTTTCGGCAAAGATGGCAATCCAACCGGTATCTCGAACACTCATAATGTCACTATGATCATTCCAGATACTGATCGGCCCGGAAAGCGAACGGTTGGCAATCGTCATGACCACCGGCAGACGTAAGGCCGGGATAATGAAAAGGATCTCATTCATCAAAGCCAAGCCTTGCGAACTGGTTGCTGTATAGGTTCGGGCTCCGGCGGCCGAGGTTCCGGCGCAGACACTCATGGCCGAATGTTCCGATTCAACCGGAATAAAGGCCGCGTCAAGCTCGCCTTCAGCTACCAGTTCGGAGAGATGTTCCACAATAT
This sequence comes from Candidatus Tharpella aukensis, assembly GCA_021163445.1. Classification (GTDB taxonomy): domain Bacteria; phylum Desulfobacterota; class Anaeroferrophillalia; order Anaeroferrophillales; family Tharpellaceae; genus Tharpella; species Tharpella aukensis. The sequence continues at coordinate 2,304 of JAGGWR010000243.1, read as the reverse complement.
GGGTTTGCGGCGTAATCGGATAAGCGGCAACGGCATCAACATTCGCCAGTTTAACCGCTTCGCTGATCGCCAGCGAAACTTCAATTCCTACTCTTTTTCCCATTATTCATCCTCCTCGACCATGCTGATACAGCCGGTCCAGCACTCAGTTGCACAGATACCACAACCTTTGCAATGTTCGAGATCAAAATCATAGGTTCCGTCTGCGGCCAGAACAATCGCCCCTTCCGGACAAACCAGATAACAGACCCCGCATTTAATACATTTATCCTTGTTGGTTTGGGGTCGCTGGGAGCGCCAGTCCCCGGTTCGATACTCGACCGCGCAGCCGGCATCACTCACCATATAGCCTAACTCGTACTCGTTCCAGGCTTTTTCATTAAATTTCTTCGTCACCACTACTCTCCTTCACTCATCCGAATTTTTATGGTAATTATATCAGATCGACTTCGGTCTCTTTGTAGGCCCGCTGCAGAGCTTTGATATTTTTTGCGGCGATGCGGCCAAAACGAACTTCCAGAGGGCCGATCAAGGCTTCCACCGGAACCAGGGAACGGGCCTTGATGGCGGCCCCCAGCATCGTTGTATTGGTGATCGGCAAACCTAACTCCTCCATCGCGATATGGGTTGCGTCGACCCGGGCCAGCGAGGTTTTAAAACCATACTCACTGCGCAACTCGGACAATGATTTAGCACTGTTGATAACCAGAATGCCATCACTCTTCAGCCCCTCTTCGACATTGACAATTGACAATACCGAAGGATCGAGAACAACCACAACATCCGGGGTATAAACTTTAGTTCGGTTACGAATTTTCTGCTCACTGACCCGAGCAAAAGCGATAACCGGGGCACCACGACGTTCGGGCCCGAAACTGGGGAAGGCCTGGGCGAATTTGCCTTCGTTGATCGCGGCAATGGCCAACATCTCAGCCGAGGTGACCCCACCCTGGCCACCTCTACCATGAACTCTAACTTCGATCATAAGAAGATCTCCTTTAAACTTAAGGTGAAACATTAACCATGTATACAATATGGAAAAACGGTACACTGTATACAATACAAAAATATAAAAGTGAAGCACTTATTGATGAAATACGTTAAAATTAGACATAACTAATTAGTGGGTACAAAGTTTCCCAAGCAATTAACTAGTTTTGGTCAGGACTATTAGAGTGGGCCCCGGCCATCGAGAGACTTACGAATGGTCACCGGATCCATATATTCAAGGTCGGCACCGACCGGCAAACCGCAGGCCGGGCGACTTAGATGAACCCCTAAGGGCTGAAGAAAACGGCTTAAGAAAAGGGCGGTGGCGTTGCCTTCTACCGTAGGGTTAGTGGCTATAACTACCTCGCTGATTTTTTGCTCTACCACAATCCGGCGGAGTTTCTCAAGGCGTAAATCATCCGGCCCCAACCCCTGCATCGGGGCCAAGGTACCATGAAGAACAAAATAGCGACCCTTGAAAGCCCCGCTATTCTCAATTGATGCAACATCGGCCGGATATTCAACCACGCAGAGCTGGTGAGCGTCCCGAGAAGTATCCCGGCAGAGAGGACAAGGATCACTTTCCGTCAGGTTTTGGCAGAAAGAGCAGAGCGCCAAGCGGTTTTTAACATTAATAATCGCCGCCGCCAGTTTCTCTGCATCTTCGCCCGGCATCCGCACCATATGAAACGCGAGGCGAGCCGCAGTTTTACGACCAATGCCCGGCAATTTCATCAACTGTTCTACAAGCCCCTGAAGAGCCCCTGGATAACTTTTCATTTTTTCTGCGAGAGTTCGGTCAAGACCCCTTTCGAGGTTTTCGGATGAATAAAGGCGATTTTGGCTCCATGGGCCCCGGTACGCGGAACTTCATCAACCAGACGCGCCCCTTTATCCTTAAGGTTCTTGAGTTCGGCAACAATATCATCGGTGGCATAACAGATGTGATGAATACCTTCACCCTTTTTTTCGAGATGTTTGGCAACCGCAGATTCATCACTGGTCGGGCAGACCAACTCAATATGGGTTTCCCCAATCTGGAAAAAAGCTACCTTAACCTTCTGGTCGGCAACCTCTTCAATACCAATAAATTCCATACCCAGCATATCACGATAAAATTTAGCAGTCTCATCAATATCTTTTACAGCAATTCCGATATGGTCAATTTTTTTAAGCATTTCAATTTCCTCCCTTTTTCATTTCCAATCCGGCAAAGATCTCTTCAACTCCATCCATCGGCGTAATCTCTTTGGCAGCAATCCGCTTAACCACGTCGTCATAAAGAGTCAACCCGGTTGAACGTTCCATAATATT
>JAGGWR010000314.1 GCA_021163445.1 Candidatus Tharpella aukensis | reverse complement strand
GTCAGCGTCAGGAAGCAGATCCAGATAATCTTTCATAGTTGATATACTCATAGTAAATAACGGAATGGCTAAGTAAAAATTTCGATAGACAAGTTGTTTTGGTTCTCCAGGCGCGAGACCATACATGTAGTATGTCGAGTGTCTGGAGAAACACAACAACGCAGGATATCGGAACTTTTTACGCCCCGCAGGAAGTACTCTTGGGGTGCGACGCCATTGTGGTTATTTTTTTTACGGAGATAAATGAGACGAAGTTAAACCACTGAAAAAATGATTCAGTTTCAGAAAAGCCACTCTCTTTGAGCAGATCGAGATTCTCATGGATGGAAAAGGGGACAAGAACATTCTCCAGGGATTCCCTTTTTTTGGCGATTTCCGTTTCGGAATATCCCTGACTGCGTTTAAAATCAAGATAGAGGTTAATATAGGCTCGGTTGATTACCGGTCGATGGGAAATAATCTTTTCACAGACGATGAGGATGCCGCCCGGCTTCAGGGCGTTATAGATTTTTTTAAGAAAGTGCGGCCTAGCCGGCGGACGCAGAAACTGCAGCGTATAATTGAGCAGAACCGCACCGCACTCATTAAGTTCGGCATCAATAATGTCAATTTTCTGGAAACGGACATCCGGCTTCCGGGAGAGCATTTTCGCCTTGAGTTCCGCCTTATCAATCATCGGCTCTGAGCTATCGAGGCCGACAAATGAAAGGTTCATATCGGAAAGCTGGTGCGCCAATTCAAGCAGAGTGGTCCCGGTTGAACAGCCAAGATCGTAAACCGTATCACCATGGCAACAGAAGTGGTTCAACAGGGTGCAGATCATTCCGGTTGCCTGATGATAACAGGGAATGGAACGCTCCAGCATATCATCAAAAACCTCAACAACTTGCCGGTTAAAGGTAAATTCGTCAGGGCTGTTTGACTCTTTAAAGATATTATCTATGGTCATAGTATTTTAATGCCCCGGCAGTTCGCGTTCCAGAATGCTGCGATTGTAGGCTGCGATAATATCCTGGCGCGAAACCATACCGACCAGGCGCCGGGGATTATCATCGGCAACCACCGGCAGATAGTCGATGTTTCGTGAACCGATTTTCTGCATGGCGTCATCAAGGTTCTCATTGGCTGTCACGGTCAAGACCTTGTCACGAGCCAACTCTTTGGCAACGATAAGATCTTCAAGACCCTCCTCATAGATCAGTTCGCGCAAGTCCTGAATACTTAAAATACCGGTCAACAAACCCTCGGCATTAACCACCGGGAAGGTTGTTTTGCGAGATCTCGGCAGATACTGAAGCAGTGATCTGAGTTTCATGGTCTCTGAAATAGTCTCCAGAGAACCGCGAAACATGACGTCGCCTACCTTGATTGAACGAAGCAGGTTAACCTCTCGGCCATCTTCAAGATGAATCCCCTCACGAGCCAGGCCGAAGGTATCAATCCCTTCGCGTTCTATACTACGGGCGACCATGATGCCGACCACGGTCGCAAACATCGCGGGCAGGATAATTTGAGAATCGCCGGTCAATTCATAAGCGAGAAAAATAGCTGTTAAAGGGGCGTGAGTCACAGCTGAAAGAAAGGCCCCGAGACCGACCACCGCATAGCCATCAGGTGAAAGCACTAATTCAGGAAAGAACTGGCTGGCAACCTGACCACAACTTTGACCAATCAACACCCCCATAAACATAATCGGGGCAAAGAGCCCTCCGGCCCCTCCTGAACCAAGACAGATTGAGGTCGCCAGCATCTTCATAAAAACCAGGGCAAGCACCATATACCAGACTGGAGAATTGTAAAAAACATGCCCCATGTGTTCATAGACATCGCCCATGACCTGCGGGAAAAAGAGCCCGATTATCCCGACCAACAAGCCGCCTAAGGCCGGTTTCAGATAACGAGGAAAAGTCAATTTAGCAAAAAGATCCTGAACAAAATAGAAAAAGCGGATGAAAAAAGCCGCCAGAATTCCAATTACCAGCCCCATCGCCATATAGACAAAGAGCTCCCAAAAACTCCCCAAGGCAAAAACCGGAGCCGCAAAAAGACTCTCACCCCCAAAAATCAGGCGGGTAGCAACCACCGAAGTTGCCGCCGAAATGACCACCGGTGTAAAAATAGCCAGACCAATATCACCCATCATGATTATTTCCAGGGCAAAAAAGACCCCGGCTATCGGGGCATTAAAAGTTGCAGCGATTCCGCCAGCGACTCCACAGGCAATCAACAATCGAATACGGCCCTGATTAAAGGAGAAAAAACCGGCAACCATCTGTCCGATAGCACCCCCGATCGTTGCAATCGGCCCCTCCTGACCGGCCGAACCGCCACTGCCGATGGTAATCGCCGGAGCCAAAATCTTGAGCCAGATGTTGCGGCGGGCCAGACGGCCATGCCCGAGATTTACGGTTTTTAAAAAATTAGGCAGACCATAACCACAGATATAACCGGGGAAAGCCATCTCTAAAGGAATCAGAAGCAGGCCGCCAAACATCGGCAAAAGAGGAAGTAGATAAAACTTCCAACCACCTTGATCAATAGCAAGCAGACCGGAGCCTGCAACAAAGATATATTCATGAATAAATTCAATCGAAAAACGCAGGCCCCAGTTACCAAGAGCACTCAACGCCCCGATCAGAACGGCGAGAAAGATGAGAAAATAGTTCTCTGAAATACCAAAACGTTTTTTCAGGAGAACTATTTTATTTAAGAGATTTTTACGGGATATCATACTATTTTTATTCCACCGTCACACTTTTAGCCAGATTACGGGGTTGATCGACATCAGTCCCCTTCAAAACTGCGGTGTAGTAGGCTAGAAGCTGGAGAGGCACCACGTAAAGCAGAGGATTCAGCTCCTCACCAACAACGTCGACAACAAAACGATCAACCCCTTCAACATCATCCGGCAACACCAAATCCGGGCCACAAAAGAGGAGCAAGCGCCCCTCCCGGGCCGCAACTTCCTGAAAATTACTGGTGATCTTTTCTAAATGTCGATCCGGCGGCGCCAGAACGACAACCGGCATATTCTCATCAATCAAAGCAATTGGACCATGTTTCATCTCTCCGGCCGGATAGCCCTCGGCATGGATATATGAGATCTCTTTCAGTTTCAGAGCTCCTTCCAGTGCAATCGGAAAATTAAGCCCTCTAGCGAGGTAGAGATAGTCATTAACATGATGATATTTACGCGCCAGCCGCTCAAGTTCCGGAGCCCGGGCTAAAACCTTCTCCAGAGCCACCGGCAGATGCAATAGAGCCTTAACCTGCTGACTGATCTCATCAGTGGTTAAACTATGACGGCGGGCGGCTGAGCCCAGAGCCAGAAGAAAAAGGGCCGTGAGCTGAGTAGTGAAGGCTTTGGTCGAAGCGACCCCGATTTCCGGGCCGGCATGAGTATAGAAAACCCCATCACAAAGTCTGGCAATGCTACTCTCCATAACATTACAGACCGCCAACAACGTGGCCCCACGACGTTTGGCCTCCTGCAGGGCAGCTAAGGTATCAGCCGTCTCACCGGACTGCGATATACCGATAACTAACGTTTCGGGGCCGACAAGTGGATCGCGATAACGAAATTCTGAAGCGATATCGACTTCGGCCGGAATCCGAGCCAGATTTTCAAACCAATATTTGGCCACCAGTCCGGCATGCCACGAAGTTCCACAAGCGATAAGCTTGATCTCTTTAAAACCTTGCCACTGCTCTTCGCTAAAACCGATTTCGGAAAGATCGACCCCGCTGCGATCTTCATTCAAACGCCCCAACAAGGTATTGCTGACAGCATCGGGCTGCTCAAAAATCTCTTTAAGCATGAAATGTTTATAGCCGCTTTTTTCGGCCATAATCGGATCCCAGGCAATACGTCGAACCGTTTTTTCCCGTCGATCGCCATCTGTAAGACCAATAATTTTCATTCCCTGTTTGGCAAAAATGGCAAGCTCTCCATCGTCAAGGAAAATCACGTCCCGCGACCAGGCCAACAAGGCCGGAATATCAGAGGCGACAAAATACTCACCTGCAGCTTCGCCAAGAGCCAATACCAGTGGACTGCTCTGCCGGGCGGCAATCATTTTTTCGGGCTCAGCCTCGTAAAGAACCGCTAAAGCATAGGTTCCTCGAATCTGGAGAAGCGCCGCTCTTACCGCATTTTCAAAATCAGCACCGCCTTTAAGTTCCCGCACAATTAGATGGCTGATCACTTCCGTATCGGTCTCGGAAGAAAATGTGTGACCAAGCGCCATCAACTTCTGCCGAAGATCGAGATAATTTTCGACAATCCCGTTGTGAACCACAACCACACCTTCATATTTATGAGGGTGTGCATTAGCTTCAGTTGGCCGCCCGTGGGTCGCCCAACGAGTATGACCGATAACCGGGCTTCCGCTGAGATTTTTTTCCCTTATTTTGTTTTCAAGACCGATCAATTTACCCACACTACGATAAATTTTAATAGCTTGATCATCGAGAATCGCCAGCCCAGCTGAATCATATCCTCGATACTCAAGTTTACGGAGTCCATCAAGTACAATCGGAACCCCATTTTTCGGCCCCATATAAGCAACTATTCCACACATCTTATTGCTCCTCAGATTTTCGTCGCCATGCCATACCTCGCCCGGCCAGCTCTTTCTGGCGAGTTCGGGTGGTCACCAATGCATTATCTGAAACATTCCGAGTTACAGTTGAACCGGCGCCAACCAGAACATCGTCACCTAATTTCACCGGAGCAACCAGTTGCGAATCGCTGCCCACGAAAACTCGATTACCAATGATAGTTTTAAATTTATTAAAACCGTCATAGTTACAAGTAATAGTACCTGCACCCAAGTTACTCTCTTCGCCAACTTCTGCATCACCGATGTAAGCCAAATGTGAAGCTTTGGCACCTTTGCCAAATTTAGCCTTTTTAGTTTCGACAAAATTTCCAATCTTGGCCCCGGCTCCAATTAAGGTTCCGAGCCGAAGTCTAGCAAAAGGACCAATTTGAGAATTATCCTCAACCACCGCATCTTCCAGTACCGAATATGGCTTAATCTCCACTTGATTGTCAATTTTGCAATTTTTGATATTCGCCCCAGCCCCGACACAAGAGTTTACACCTATTTCAGTTTGCCCCATTAGAGATACTCCGGAATCAATCTCTACATCTAAACCGAGCTTCACGCAAGGGCCAATGCGGACAGTTTCGGGAAAATGCACTGTAACTCCGTGGTTAAGCCAGTAACGATTAATTCTTGCCGCCATAATCTTCTCTAAATCAACCAGATCCTCCCGCGAGTTGATTCCCAGAATTTCACGGTGATCTAAAATATCAAATATTGCAGTAGGTGCACCATTTTGGCGAGCAAATGCAACTATATCGGTTAAATAATATTCACCCTGGGCATTATTGCAATCAGTTTCAGCCAAAGCACGACGCAAAAGATCAATATCAACCAAATAAGTACCACTGTTAATACGCGCAACTAAAAGCTGCTCGGAACTCGCATCTTTTGCTTCAACAATAGCCTCAGGCAAGCCCTCGGCATCGAGTATAATCCGGCCATAACTGCCGCCATCATCCAAAACAGCGGTAAGAATCGTTAATTGAGACTGACTTTGTTGATGTTTTTGGTAAAAACGCTGCAGGGTTGCAGAACTTAATAGAGGTACATCGCCACATAAAATAAGCACGCTTCCCGAAATTCCATCAAGGGTTTTAAGAGCAGCCATAACCGCATCCGCAGTCCCCCGGGCTTGGGTTTGACGAGGCCACTCAAGCGCAGAAAAAGCGGAGAGCGATTTTTCAACCTGATCACCATCTTGGTCGCCACTGACAACTACCAGCTGCTTTTTAATCCCGAGTTCGGATAAAGCCCTTAAGGGATAAGACAAAAGGGGCTCATCAAGTAACCTATGCAGCACTTTGGGAAGCGCTGATTTCATTCTGGTTCCGCGACCGGCGGCAAGAACAATAGCTGTCAATTTTTGCATTACAAACTCCTAACCCGGACTAGCCGGAACCAAAAAGATTTTCTATATATGTCACCACGAAGACACGAAGAGCACGAAGAAAAACCCTTCATGAACTTTGTGTATTCGTGGTGACATAAAAAGTTTTACTCATTTTGCATAAAACTTCATTATTGAGATCTAAAACGAAAAAAACGGGAGCTTGTCAACTCCCGTTTTTTGCCCAATCAGGCATATTTACTATTATTCATTTCTTCATCTGGCTATAATCAGATCTTGGTAATCGAAATCCGGTTCATAGCCCGATCAAGTGCTGCCAGTTCTTCATAATAATCTCGATCTTCATGGCTCAACTCGGCCAGTCGGCCTTCGGCTCGAAGACGGGCTTTTTCAGCTCGATCCAGGTCAATTTCATGAGGAAGCTCGGCCGCATCTAGTAGTACGATTACACGATGATACTCGACTTCAGCATATCCATGTGAAACTGCAACATATTTCAGCTGATTGCCCTGACGATACATCAATTGTCCAACATTAATGGTTGCGAGAAAGGGAGTATGGCCGGGTAAAACCCCAAACTGACCCTCTTCACCGGGGGCGATAACTTCATCAACCTCGACTTTTAAAACCTGGCGATACGGACTGGCTATCTCAAGAAGTATTTTATCACTTTCCATTATTATAGAATCTCACTTAGGTTAACCATAAAAGACAACTATCTAGCTTAAACCCCAAGTTTTTTAGCTTTCTCAACAACTTCTTCGATTCCGCCAACCATATAGAAGGCCTGTTCCGGCAGATCATCATATTTACCGGCAAGAATCTCTTCAAATCCGCGAATCGTATCTTCGAGTTTCACATAAACACCCGGGGTTCCGGTAAACTCTTCGGCAACATGAAAAGGCTGTGAGAGAAAACGCTGAATCTTGCGAGCTCGGGTAACCAGCTGTTTATCTCCTTCGGATAGTTCATCCATACCCAAAATTGCAATAATATCCTGAAGATCTTTATAGCGCTGGAGAACCAACTGAACTTCACGGGCAATATTGTAATGTTTATCACCTAAAATCCGAGGATCAAGAATTCGGGAAGAGGAATCAAGCGGATCAACCGCCGGATAGATACCAAGTTCAGCAATCTGACGCGACAAAACGGTAGTCGCATCAAGATGGGCAAAAGATGTTGCCGGAGCCGGGTCAGTCAAGTCATCGGCCGGAACATAGATCGCCTGAACCGAGGTGATCGAACCTTTCTTGGTGGTTGTGATGCGTTCCTGCAATTCAGCCATTTCCGTGGCCAAGTTAGGCTGGTAACCAACCGCCGAAGGCATCCGTCCAAGCAGAGCCGAAACTTCAGAACCGGCCTGGGTAAAACGGAAAATATTATCAATAAAGAGGAGCACATCCTGACCCTCTTCATCACGAAAATATTCAGCAATAGTCAAAGCTGAAAGACCAACCCGGAGACGGGCTCCCGGAGGCTCATTCATCTGACCAAAAACCAAGGCGGCTTTTTCAAGAACACCTGAATCTTTCATCTCGTGCCAAAGGTCATTACCTTCACGGGTTCTTTCACCAACCCCGCCAAAGACCGAGAAGCCGCCGTGCTGGGTAGCGATATTGTTGATAAGTTCCATAATAACAACGGTTTTACCAACTCCGGCACCACCAAAAAGGCCGATTTTTCCACCTTTAACGTAAGGAGCCAGCATATCAATAACTTTAATCCCGGTCTCCAGAGATTCAAGTTCAGTACTCTGCTCTTCATAAGTAGGAGCAGGACGATGAATAGGATAGCGTTTCTTCTCACCAATCGGCCCCATCTCATCAACCGGGTCACCGATAACGTTGACAATCCGGCCCAGTACTTCATGGCCGACCGGCATAGTCATCATCTCGCCTAAATCCCAGACTTCCATTCCCCGAACCAAGCCATCAGTAGAATCCATCGAAACCGCACGAACCGTATTTTCGCCCAGGTGTGATGCAACCTCACAAACCAGATTCCAATCATCGTCGTTAAGCGATTTATTGGTGATCCGCAGAGCATTGAAAATCTGGGGTAATTTTCCTTTTTCGAACTCTACGTCAACTACAGGACCAATTACCTGGGTTATTTTGCCAATATTCTTATCGCTCATTCCCTTACCTCTTATTCGATTTTTCACTAAAAATTATAGTATAATCCGTGAACTTGATTAATTAATTAAGCGCTTCCGCACCGCTGACAATTTCCATCAGTTCCGTAGTAATTGCCGCTTGTCGAGCCCGGTTATAGAGTAATGTCAATTTGGCCGTCATCTCTGTCGCATTTTTGGTTGCCGAATCCATGGCCGTCATTCGCGAACCATGTTCACTGGCAATTGATTCAAGCAACATACTGAATACCTGGGTATAGATGTAACGAGGTATGATATCCGCCAGCAGGGCGTCTTCTGAGGGTTCATACAAGTACTCGACCGGAACTTCATCCTCAGCCAGGACTTTGGGTTCAAGTGGCAGGAGACGTTTGACCACAATATTTTGCGTCATCGCCGACTTAAACTCCGTAAAGGCAACATATACGGCATCGGTTTCACCCTCAACGTAGCGATCAATCACCGTCCGGCCAATGCTTTCCGCCTGACTAAAATCAGCTTTTCCCGGATTAAGTTCCTCGGTTTTGAACTCCCAGTCACGTCGCTTGTAGTAATCACGAGCTTTACGACCGATAACACTCAAAACAATTTCCTCGCTGGCATCTCCTTTTTTTCTAAGAAAAGATTCCGCCGCTTTGATCACATTCGCATTGAATCCGCCACACAAACCACGATCCGAGGTTATCACCATCAACTCAATCTTTTTCTCATCACGCCGCTCAAGCAAAGGATGCTTGCCCGGCTTCACGCGAACCGCAAGACTCGCCAACACATCACTCATCTTGGCTGCATAGGGACGTGCCTGAACGACACTATCCTGGGCCTTTTTCAGTTTAGAGGCGGCCACCATCTGCATCGCTTTGGTGATCTGCTGCGTACTCTTGACGCTGCTTATTCGTTTTCTGATATCTTTTAGATTTGCCATCTATCTAGTATCCTGCCACAACCAAAGACTTAACGCACCTTACTCCGATTCTCAAGAGAACCAAAGATTCCAAAACTGGATCTAACTTAAGGTTTAAAAACCTCTTTAAAGGCATTTAAAACATCATCGACCTTGACTTTAAGATCATCATCAATTTTCTTTTTATCTCTGATCTCATCCATCACCGAACTATAATTCGCCGCAACAAAGTCGAGCAATTCTGCTTCGTAGCGAAGCAATACCGAAACCTCGTAACCATCAACAAAGCCATTAATTGCAGCGTAGATGATAAAAACCTGTTTCTCCATCGTGAATGGACTATATTGATCCTGCTTAAGGATTTCGACCAGGCGAATACCACGGGCCAACATGGCCTGGGTTGTTTTATCAAGGTCACTACCAAACTGAGCAAAAGCAGCCATTTCCCGATACTGAGCCAAATCGAGGCGCAGAGTCCCGGCTACTTGCTTCATGGCTTTCACCTGAGCCGAACCCCCAACCCGGGAAACCGAGAGGCCAACGTTAATGGCCGGCCGGATACCGGAATAGAAGAGATCAGATTCCAAAAAGATCTGACCATCCGTAATCGAAATAACGTTGGTTGGAATATAGGCCGCAACATCACCAGCCTGAGTTTCAATGATCGGCAAAGCGGTCAAAGAACCGCCGCCACGTTCATCACTCATTTTAGCTGCGCGCTCAAGCAAACGGGAATGGACGTAGAAAACATCACCAGGATAAGCTTCACGACCCGGCGGACGACGCAACAAGAGAGAGAGCTGACGATATGCGACAGCCTGTTTTGAAAGATCATCATAAATGATCAAGGCATGTTTACCATTATCACGGTAATACTCACCCATGGTTACACCGGCATAGGGTGAGATAAACTGCAGCGGTGCAGGCTCACTCGCGGTCGCCGCTACCACAATCGTATACTCCATCGCCCCATGCTCTTCAAGCTTGGCCACAACCTGAGCAACGGTTGAACGTTTCTGCCCGATCGCAACATAGATACAGTAGACGTCGGTATCTTTCTGATTAATGATTGTATCAATGGCGACTGCGGTCTTACCGGTCTGGCGGTCACCAATAATCAGTTCTCGCTGGCCTCGGCCAATCGGAACCATTGAGTCAATCGCTTTAAGACCGGTCTGCAGAGGCTCATGAACCGACTGACGATCAACAATCCCTGGCGCCTTAATTTCGATTCTGCGGCTCAAATCCGTATCAATTGACCCTTTTCCGTCAATCGGCTGACCCAAGGCATTAACAACCCGCCCTAAAAGAGCATCACCAACCGGAACTTCAACAATACGGCCGGTTCGCTTAACTTCGTCACCTTCGCCGATCTCAATATCCTCACCAAATAGAACCGCCCCGACATTATCCTCTTCGAGGTTAAGCACCATTCCATAAATATCGTGGGGAAAGAGCAACAGCTCTCCAGCCATGGCATTCTCAAGCCCGTAGATGCGCGCGATACCATCACCAACCGTCAGGATAGTTCCGGTTTCACTGACCTCGACTTTTTTCTCGTAGTTCTCAATTTGATCTTTAATTATCTGACTTATCTCTTCAGCGCGTAATTCCATGGCCTTTTACTACTCCCTAAAAAACAGTTCTTAAACTATAAAGGTAACCGTTCTAAACTTACCAAAACTACAAAAGACCTGTTTTTTCACTACAGGTCATATTTTTTATCACTCTCTAGGCTCGAAGTGCTTCACCAAAATGATCAAGCTGAGTCTTAATACTGCCGTCATAAACCATACCCTCATAACGGGCCACGATTCCACCGATAAGCGACTCATCAACAGCAACTTCAAGTTCAACTTTTTTACCGGTTAAACGGGAAAATTCTTTCTGTAATCTGCGCAAAGATTTTTTGTCCAAAGCCGCAGCGCTACTTACCGCAATCTTAATTTTACCTTCTGCGGCATCTGCCAAATGGCTGAAGTTTTCGGCCACCAAGCCGATATAGACGAGCTTGTTTTTATCAACCAAAAGACCAAGAAGACTATTCAAGGTACTCGACACTTCAAGCTTCTCGAGTAGAGCATTGAGAACCGCTTTGCGCTGAGCTACTTCAAATACGGGATTGTAAAGCACACCGCTAAGCTCCGACTGCCCATCAAGAAAGGCAACGAACTCATTTAATTCAGCCTGCGCTTCAAGGAGACGATTCTGCTCCTGAGCTAGAGAAAAATAGGCTTTAGCATATCGCTTGGCAATAATATCGCGTATCAACTTTATGCCCCCACTACTTTTTGCAAATAGTTTTCGACCATCAATTGACGATCGGCATCACTAACATTTTCCTTCACCATACGTTCGGCTACTTCAATCGCCAAGCGCGCTGCTTCATTACGCAATGTCCGTTGAGCCGTTGCAACTTCCTGATCGGCCATCTGCCGGGCCTGTTGTTTAAGCTTGGCAACCAACGCCTCGGTTTCCTGACGCATTCTCTCTTGTTCACGCTCAGCTTCAAGCTGAGACCGCTCTTCTATCGCTTGCAATTCACTCTCAAGGCCCGCAAGTTTGGCTTGATACTCGCTAAAGATCTTTTCCGCAGCCGCTTTGGCTTCCTGAGCCTCTTCGACCCCTTTTAACAGAGTTTCGCGTCTCCCGGCAAAATACTCGCGCACCGGTTTACCAGTAAACTTAATAATCACCCAGAGCAAAATGGAGAGGTTCAGAACCCGCCAAAGAAAATCTTTTAGCAATGGCATCGGATCTTCGGCCAACAAGGTATAAAGACTCTTGTGCTCGGCAGCACCGGACTCGGAAGCCCCAACCGCGACTACCATCACCCCAACCACCAGAGCTGTCAGTAAAAGCTTTCCGGCAATTCTCATTCCACGACTACTCATACCTTTTTTTCCCTTTAAACCCTTAAAGTACTGGTTAAATTTGTCTCTCAAGAATTTTACCGGCAATTTCGCGTGCCAGGCCATCGACATTAGCAACCAGCTCTTTACGCACAACTTCAGTGTCATGGCGAACCCGATCTTTTGTGGATTCAACCTGAGCCAAAGCTTCTTCCCGAGCTTTTTCCATAAGTCCTTTTGACTCTTTCGCAGCCTTCTCCCGGATCGCCGCAGTACGAGCAAACATTTTTTCCTTGGCACTATCAAATTTAGATTGATACTCGTCTTGATCTTTATTCGCTTTGGCTTGAAGTTCTTCCGCTCCGGCGAAGGTCCCCTCAACCTTGGCTTGCCGGGCATCAATCACCCGCAAAACCGGCTTAAACAGGAAAAAGTGGAGAAAAACCATAAGGGCGACAAATATGCCCCACTGGATAAATAGAGTCGCATTAATATCTATCACTTTGCCCTACTCCTAACAAATAAATCAATCAACAACATTAATATGTGTAATATCGGAATTCTGAGTTCACCGGAAAAGGCCGAATCTGACTCCAATAACAGGCCAAATCCCTACCGACAATTCCAGCCTCAAAGCGGGCGCTTAGTTACCATATCATAGCTTTCTAAGTCAAGTTTTTTTTATGACTATTTCAACTCATAATAAAACACGATTTTAGATAAAAAAATATCTTGACAAAAAATCATCAAAAGTTGTAAGTTTACTCTTAAGTTCATTCTAGAAAACTACTAACATGGCAAAAAATGGATAACGAAAACCCAACTCCCCGAACCAAGCCCTATCCCTCTCTTGCTTCATATCAATCCATCTTTTCGCAAAGAGGAATTACACAGGCATGGCATTTTTTACTCTCATTTATTCTTCTTTTTCTCTTTTGGCTTTTACTCTCCGGCCACTATGACGTTTTTCACATATCGATTGGTGTTTTTTGCTGCCTGCTGATCTCCTACTCATCCAGCGACTTTCTTTTTGTTCACGTCGGAGCCAATGACACCCACTTGATAATTTTGCGCATGATAGCCTATATCCCCTGGCATCTTTATCAAATTATTATCTCCAATTTTTATCTGGCAAAACTGGTATTTTCTCCAATCAGTCATCTAAACCCGCATTTCGTCCCCTACCCAACCAAATTAACCAATGGTTTGGCCCTGGTTACTTTCGCGAACTCCATAACCCTGACGCCGGGAACTATTACCATCGAGCTTAAAGACAACACCTTCTATGTCCATGCCATAGACAGCAAGGTTGCCGACGACCTGTTAACCGGTGAGATGGAAAACCGGATTGAAAAAGTATTCCAACCACTTGCTCACGCTAAGGACAGAACCAGTACCATGCTGGCCGCTGAAGCCGACAATTTAATCGTTAAAACAGTTGTCCGCATCTTTACCCCGTTCATTCAGATCTACGGCCTTTACGTCATTGCCCACGGTCACTATTCACCGGGCGGCGGTTTTCAGGGCGGCGTCATTCTAGCTGCCAGCATTGTTCTGCTGGCAATGGCATTCGGCTTAAAAAGAACAATGTCCAAGGTTACGGAAAGGCTGACCACGATACTCTGCAGCAGCGGCGTCTTCATCTATGGCGGCATAGGTCTTTTGTGCCTGCTCCTCGGAGGTAATTTTCTCGATTACGAAAAACTTGACCTTTTCCTCAAGGTCGGCACACCCCAGGCTCGGTCGCTGGGAATTTTAGGTGTTGAAATTGGTGTCGGTGTTGCCGTCATGGCCTGTATGACCTCAATTTTTTTCGATATTGCCACAGCCGGTGAGCTCCCTGATGCACCCTCGGAGACAATGCAAAAAACTGTAGAGACAACTCAGAATGATGCTATTCCAGAGAACATATTAGAGGATACGATAACAGATGGATAGTTTCTTCCTTGGCATCAGCCTCTTCCTCTGCCTTTTGATTTTGCCCTGTCTCTACCGGGCGATTGTCGGCCCCACGGTTATCGACCGCATGGTTGCAGTTGGTGCCATCGGCACTAAAACCCTGGTCATCCTCATCGTGATAGGTTTTCTCTACGAACGAGTCGCCATGTTTATCGATATCAGCATGGTCTACGCCATCCTCAATTTCCTCGGCACCCTGGCCGCCGCCCGCTATTTTGAAATGGAAGGAGAAATTTAGTTGAATATCGCCGACGCCATAGCCGTACTTTTTATCTGCCTGGGTTGCTTCTTCTTTATGACCGGTGCCATCGGAATTTTACGTTTCCCCGATTTCTACTCCCGCATGCATGCGACCGGCAAAAGTGATACCTTAGCCGTCCTTCTCTGCCTCTGCGGCTTGGCTATTCATCATGGATTATGCCTTGACAGTTTTAAACTTCTCCTGATCGCGGTCTTCGTCTTTTTTGCTAATCCGACCGGCACCCATTCGATCTGCCGGGCGGCTTTTCGCTGCGGCGTCAAACCCTGGACGAAAAAGGAGAATACTCCATGATCTGGCAACTTGATCTTATCCTGCTCCTCTTTATTGTCATCTGTGCAATTGCTGCCATTAACATCAAAGATCTTATGAGTGCCGTCATTATCCTCGGGGCCTACAGTTTTTTCATGTGTCTGCTCTGGACTGAAATGGGAGCTGTTGATGTCGCTTTTACCGAAGCTTCAGTTGGTGCCGGAATTGGCACAGTACTCTTTATTGCGGCGATTAACAAAACCGCCCGGAGGTCTAAGGATTGATGAAGATCTGGTTCAAATGGATATCCTTGATTGCGGTTATCATGACCGGGGCTCTGCTGATTTACGGCACCCATGATATGCCAGCCTGGGGCGACCCCAACTCTCCGGCCAACTCTCATGTCTCACCCCGCTATATCCTCGAAGCCACCAAGCTGACCGCCACGCCAAATATTGTTTCGGCGGTTCTGGCCGACTACCGGAGCTACGACACGTTAGGGGAATCAGCCGTCATTTTCACGGCTTCAATCTCCTGCCTCTTTCTCCTGCGCCGTATTCGTAAAGAAAAAACAAGCGAGGACAAATAGATGCTTGAGTACGTTTTAGCCAAATATAATTACTGGATCTATGTTGTCCTCATGATGATCGGCCTTTACGCCATGATGGGTAAACGCAACCTGGTCAAAAAACTGATCGGCATGAACATCTTCCAGACCTCAATTATCCTCCTCTTCGTCTCTATGGGGGTCAAGAAAGGCGGAGCTACGGTTCCTATTCTTATGGGAGACGGTCACGGCCATGGTGAACAGATCATTCAGGTAGCCGATTATTTAAACCCCCTGCCCCATGTCTTGATGCTGACCGCAATTGTGGTCTCAATCGCAACTACCGGGGTGGCTTTGGCAACCCTCATTTTAATCTATAAACGTTACCACACCTTAGAAGAAGATGAGATCATGGCCATCAGAAAAGAGGCCGCTGCATATAAGACGTTGGGCACTTGAAATGAGTGATCAACTTCCTGCTTTAATTATTATTGCCCCTTTACTTGGGGCCTTCCTGACTCCGGTTATCGGCTGGCGCTACCGCCAGTTCTGTCGCCCTTGGGCCCTGATGATGCTGGCCGTGCCGGTCTATGCCTCTATCGGCTCACTCATACGGGTTATCAGCAGCGGCCCCTTTGGCTACAATCTTGCGGGCTGGGAGCCGCCCTGGGGTATCGAATATCGAATCGATCACTTGAGTGCCCTGATGCTGGTTCTGATTGCGGTGATCGGCTTGCTCGCAACAATTAACGCTAAAGCCGGCATCTCAACCGAGATGCGCGGTAAAGAGCCCCACTTCTACACCCTGATCCTGCTCCAGATTACCGGATTGATGGGCATTGTCATTACCGGTGATCTTTTCAATATCTTCGTCTTTCTTGAGATCAGCTCGCTCTCCGGCTACGGCCTTATCGCCCACGGAGAGGATGGGGCGCCGCTGGCCACGTTCAACTACATCATCATCGGCACCATCGGTGCCAGTTTTTACCTGCTTGGAGTCGGCTATCTCTATATGGCTACAGGCTCCCTTAACATTGCCGATCTCGCGACCATTCTGCCCGATCTCTACCACTCCCAAATGATTCTAGTCGGCTTTGCCTTTTTCACCACTGGTATTGCCATTAAAATGGGGCTTTTTCCGCTCCACTTCTGGATGCCGGACGCCTATACTACCGCGCCAAATTCTGTCAGCACCCTGATTGCTCCGCTGATGACCAAGGTCGTGGCCTACCTCCTGATTCGCATCATGTTCACCCTTTTTCAACCCGAATTCACCATCTCAATAGTACCCATAGCCACAATTCTCGGCTGGTTGGCGGTGGTCGCCATCATTGTCGGCGGCATCAAAGCCCTAGCCCAAACCGACATCAAAAAAATGGTAACCTATATCATGGTTGCCGAGGTCGGCTATATTGTTATGGGTATCAGTGTCATGAACCGAGCTGGCCTGACCGGCGCTATCCTCCATATTATTAATGACGCCTGCATGATCTTCTGCCTCTTTCTCGTGATCGGAGCAATATCATATAAAGGTCATGGCCGGGAGATCTATCATTTCCAGAATCTCAACAAAAAGATGCCCTATACGATGGCCGCTTTTGTCATCGTCGCCCTCTCGATGTGCGGCATTCCCCCGGCCTGCGGTTTTTTCAGCAAATGGTACCTGATCATGGGGACAATTGCGGCCAAGCAGTGGGTTTTTGCAATTACGTTACTGGGCAGCAGTCTGGTAAATGCGGTGCTCTTCTTCCGAATTATAGAAAAAGCTTATTTAGCACCGCTGGGCGGCGAAACCCATGGCCACGATCATGAGGAAGAAATCATCGCCCGTGATGAGGCTCCGGCAAGTATGCTGATCCCGATCTTTATCACGGCCGCCGCAATTCTTATTCTGGGCCCTCTAAGTGGAAAAATTATTGCTGCAGTAATTCAACATGCAGTACCAGCAATTTTTTAAGACGTACAATTTTAAATAAAGGATTTGTGATTCATGGGTGAAGTGATCTATTCGGCGAAACCGTTGTGGGCTGTACTGGTCTCGATGATTGCCGCTTTTCTGATCCTTTTGACCGGCGAAAAGGCCCGCAATCTAAGGGAGTTCTGGACGATCCTGGCGGCGCTGATTAAATTCGCCCTGGTCTTTTCTCTGATTGAACCCGTGTTAGCGGGCAAAACCATTGAGTATACGCTGATCACGCTGTTGCCCGGGGTCGCCCTGCAATTTAGAGTTGACGCTTTTGGCCTGCTCTTTGGTGTGGTTGCGGCGACCTTGTGGATTCCGACCTCTTTCTACTCAATCGGCTACGTCAGAACCTTAAATGAACATGGTCAAAGTCGCTATTTTTTCAGCTTTGCCATGTGCCTCTCTGCGGCCATCGGTGTCGCTTTTGCCGGTAACGTCCTGACCCTGCTGATTTTCTATGAGATTTTGACGATTGCGACCTGGCCGCTGGTCATTCACCACGAGGATGAAAGTGCGATCAAAGGTGGGCGCAAATATCTGGTCTATACCCTGACTGCGGGTTGTCTGTTGCTCTTGGCGATTGCCATCACTTACTCACTAACCGGGACGCTCGATTTTACCGGCGGCGGATTTCTCGCCGGTCACGGCACACCTGGATTACTGATCCTGCTTCTGGTCATGTTCATTGCCGGTTTCGGCGTCAAGGCCGGAATCATGCCATTTCACGAATGGCTCCCTTCAGCCATGGTCGCGCCAACCCCGGTCAGCGCTTTGTTGCATGCGGTAGCTGTAGTTAAAGCCGGGGTTTTCGGCTGCGTTCGGGTAATCCTTTTTGTTTTTGGCCCCGAACTCCTGCAACAACTCGGGGTCTGGACAATTTTGGCCGGAGTTGTTGCATTTACCGTGGTTGCGGCCGGGCTCCTCGCTTTAGGACAGGATCATCTCAAACGACGGCTCGCCTTTTCTACAATCAACAATCTTGCCCTGATAATTTTAGGCGTCAGCCTTTTAAGTAAAAATGCAATGACCGGCGGCATTCTCCATCTCGCCAACCACGCCTTTATGAAGATCACCCTCTTCTTTTGCGCCGGAGCCATTTATGCCAAAACCCGAAAAGATCATGTCAGTCAACTTGACGGCCTCGGGCGACAGATGCCCTTTACGTTTGCCGCCTTTGCAATTGCGGCAATGGGGCTTTGCGGACTCCCGCCGGTAAACGGCTTTATCAGTAAATGGTTTCTCTGCCTTGGTGCTGTCGAAACCCATCAGCTTGTCTTTCTCTTTGTCATTTTAACCAGCGCCATGCTTGATGTCGCCTTCTTTTTTCCGATTATCTATAATGGCTACTTCAAAAAACCGCTGCCTGATGTTGCGGACAAAATCGATGAAGCACCCATGCTCATGGTCATACCTTTATGTTTGACCGC
>JAGGWR010000279.1 GCA_021163445.1 Candidatus Tharpella aukensis | reverse complement strand
TCTGTTCAAAACCGTGATCTGATCAACCAATATTTCAATCTCACCGGTAGCCATATTGGCATTAACAGTTCCTTCAGGACGATTGACAACCTCGCCCTCGACCTGCAAAACAAACTCGCTGCGCAGGGTATGGGCGGCGGCATGCGCCTCAGGAGCATTTTCCGGATTAAAAACTATCTGGGTCAAACCGTAACGATCACGAAGATCGATAAAAACCACGCCGCCGTGGTCACGCCAGTTTTGCACCCAACCCGACAATTTTACCCGGCTACCGACATCGGCCGCCCGCAAAGCGCCGCAAACATGACTACGATAGGCTACGGCCAGAGTGTTATTATTATCTTTATTCATTAATATATATCCCCTTAATATAGTAAATTATTCTCGAACAGCCTTCCTGGCAACTTGTTACATCGCTTCGCCCTCTTCGAGGGGGACAGGCTACCGGATAACCTTGGTTTACATTATGATTAGACACTATGCAAATTATTGATAACCGGTACTTCCGTTAAACCCAGTCCCCGCCCTGCGGCAAAAACCTCCAGACCAGCGCCTTCTGCCATCTTTACAGATGTGAGTCAAGCCCTTTCTGGAACAGAACAAAACCATTTTCCCCTTGACTTTACAAGCGCAATCATTTAAAAGCGAGCCCATCATTTCATTCGGGATGTGGCTCAGCCCGGTAGAGCACTGCGTTCGGGACGCAGGGGTCGGAGGTTCAAATCCTCTCATCCCGACCATGAAAAGAGAAAAATCAAGGGCGGTAAAGTCGAGACATAAATTATGTTCCGAATTTACCGCCCTTTTTTTATTGCTCGGTAAAAAAAATTAATAGCGATAATGATCCGGCTTGTAGGGCCCGGCTACCGGGATACCAAGATAGTCCGACTGCCCCTTACTCATGACCGTCAATTTGGCTCCCAGCTTGCCAATATGATAGCGAGCCACCTCTTCATCAAGGATCTTCGGCAGACGATAAACACCAACCTCGTAGTGATTCTTCCAGAGATCGAGTTGCGCTAAAGTTTGGTTGGCGAAAGATGCCGACATGACAAAAGAAGGATGGCCGGTGGCACAACCTAAATTGACTAAACGACCTTCAGCCAGAACAAAAATCTGCCGCCCATCGGTAAACGTATAACGATCTACCTGGGGCTTGATCTCCTCTTTCTTGACTCCGGGCCACTTATTTAAAAGGGCAATCTGGATCTCGCTGTCAAAGTGGCCGATATTACAGACAATCGCCTGATTTTTCATCCCCGCCATATGCTCGGCCGTAATTACATCACGGTTGCCGGTGGTCGTCACATAGATGTCACCTTCAGCTAGGGCATCCTCTAACGTTGTCACCTCAAAACCTTCCATCAAGGCCTGCAAGGCACAAATCGGATCAATTTCAGTCACCAGAACCCGGGCTCCGAAACCCCGCATCGACTGAGCACAGCCTTTACCGACATCACCATAACCACAAATCACGGCATTTTTACCGGCGACCATCACATCAGTGGCCCGTTTTATACCATCGGCCAGTGATTCACGACAGCCGTAAAGATTGTCAAATTTTGATTTAGTCACTGAATCATTAACATTAAAAACCGGGAATTTAAGTTCGCCCTTCTCCATCATCTGATAGAGACGATGAACCCCGGTGGTGGTCTCTTCGGAAGCCCCCCGGCAATCAGCAACCCAAGCTTTGAAACTGCCGACTTTACGCTTATTGATTTCACGTAATAAGGCAACCAGTTCAATCTCATCCTCAGACTCAAAATCACCATCTAAAATCGTTGGGTCATCCTCGGCCCGCGCCCCGAAATGCATCATCATAGTGGCATCTCCACCATCATCAACAATCAGGTCGGGCCCCTTGCCGCCCGGAAAGCAGAGAGCCTGATAGGTACAAGCCCAATACTCTTCCAGGGTTTCGCCCTTCCAGGCAAAAACCGGGATCCCGGCAGCCGCAATCGCCGCCGCCGCATGATCCTGAGTCGAAAAAATGTTACAGGAGGCCCAACGCACATCAGCGCCCAAAGCGGTCAGGGTCTCGATCAAAACTGCGGTCTGAATCGTCATATGCAAAGACCCCATAATCCGCGCCCCGCTAAGCGGCTTTGACACTTCATACTTCTCTCGTATCGCCATCAGGCCGGGCATCTCATGTTCAGCTATTTCTATCTCTTTCCGACCCCATTCGGTTAAACCGGGATCAGCAACCAAACAAGGCAAATCAGCAAATGGATCAATTTTGGAACTCATATTTTTCTCCTTTTAACATTAAGAGAGGGCACCCTGTTACGGAGTGCCCTCTAATAAATTACAATCTAGAAAAGATGTATGCGAAAAAAACGGAATGGCTAAGTAAAAATTTTGATCTACAAGAAGATGCGGTTTTTCAGGTGCAAGACCATACATGAAGTATGTCGAGTGCCTGAAAAACCGATACGACGCAGTAGATCGGACTTTTTACGACGCCATCAAACATAACCCTTATCGAGAGCATATTTGATTAAATCGGCAACCGAGCGAAACTTCATCTTGCGCATGATATTGGCGCGATGATGCTCAACCGTTCGCAGGCTGATATAGAGCAGGTCGCCAATTTCGCGACTGGTGTTACCTTCAGCAACCATTTTCAAGACTTCACGCTCCCGGTTGGTCAGGTGCTCGAAAGGCAGTTTTTTGTTCTTCCGATAGAACTTCATCAGATCTTCGGAAAAATCGGCCGCCAATGTGGATGAGATATAGGTTTCACCAAGCATCACCTGATCAATTGCCGAAAGCAGTTCATCATCACTATTCTCTTTAAGCAGATAACCATCAGCTCCGGCGGCGATTGCGGCATAGAGATACTCTTTATTATTATGCATCGTCAGCATCAGAACTTTCACCCCAGGCTGGGCTCGACGCACTTCAGTTATCGCTTCAATACCACGAACATTAGGCATTGAGATATCAAGCAAAACCAGGTTAGCTCGATTATTATTAAGAAAATCAATCAGCTCCAAACCATCATTAACTTCGCCGACAACCTTGAGGTTATCTTCTTCTTCAATGATTTTCTTGATCCCCTGACGCAACATTGCATGGTCATCAGCCAGCACTATTTTACAGATACCATCTTCATCTCTAAACATCTGTTAACTCCTTGATTTTACAAACCTTATTATTTTGCGCCAAAGGCAACTTTTTATCATAACAAACTATCTTATCAATAAACCTAAATATACTAGCAGAAAACAATACTTTTTACAAGCAAATCGACACTATTTTTTTGGCAATGTAAATTTGACCTCACAACCATCACCCACATGACTTATAATCTCAAACTCCCCGCTTAAGAGTCGAACCCGTTGAGCCATACTGGCCAATCCCAAACCGCCACCGGCCCATCCTCGTTTCGTATTCCCAACCTCAAATCCCACACCATCATCTCTAATCGAAAAGCAAACTGTATCATCAATAATTTCAGCTTCCAACACAAGCAACGAGGCATGTGCATGTTTGCCGACGTTATTAATCGCTTCCTGAACAATGCGATAGATATTACGCGACGTTTCCGAAGAGAAATAGGCATCAATATCAGGCACTGCGACCGACGCTTTAAGATTATGCAACGCCGTAAAATTATTCACCAGATGGGCCAGAGCATCACTTAAGCCAAGATCATCAAGAATCACCGGACTTAGATCATGCGATAGACGTCTGGTATCCTCAATAATTTGCGCAATAAACTGACGCGCCTGACGACACTCTTCCTGCAATTCAACTTTATCGAGATTCCTCTCAATCCCGTAAACCTGCATTTTTAAAGCGGCCAGCGATTGACATAAACCATCATGCAATTCATCTGCCAAATGTTGCCGTTCATCATCTTGAGCTTTAAAAAGATTTCTTGAAAGTTCAACCAGATGCTCTTGCGCAATCTCAATATTAAGCTCTTTACGACGATCATTCTCAGGGTTATAAATCACGCCTAAAAGATAGTTCCGATCAACCAGATAAAGTCTGTACCATTGCACAACTACCAAACATTTCCGACCGCCGCTTAACTGCAGCAAGACCTCTTCAGGTTGAGCAAAAAAATTTTCACGAGAACTCGAAGAATTTCCCTGCAAAGAGCTCTGCAGACGATTTAACAGGGATTGATCCTGACAAAAAAGACCAAAATTACGCTTTTGCGAAAAACTGGATAATCGCCCAAAATAGCTTTCGGCGAGACGATTGACAAAATTCAGAGAGAGCGATTTATCCAGCAAAACAAGGGCTTCGGGCAGACCCATCAAGAGCTGGGTGCCAAGCCCAAAAGAATGTTTTTCTCGCTGAAATTTTCTCTCTTTCGCCAAAAAGTTACGAACAACTAATAGCCAGCCAAACAAGCCTAACGCGACCAGCGCAACCATAAACCGAAAAGTAATCCAGACCTGATCCCTGGCCGCCATCGCTCGAAAAGCCAGAGCATCCGAAAGGGCGTGAGCTTTCTGATGAAAAATCTGAGCTAATGAGAAACGAGCGGAGTTTCTCATTTCAATATTTTCACGAGCCTGCCGGAGACTGACCATAGAATCCAACAAAATAATGATTTCAGGATTTTCGATACTTGGAATATCTTTACCGGCAAAGTCCCCCCCCTCTCTGAGCAGGCGCAACCCAACCATCTCATTCCACTTACATGATTCACATTTTTCAACAACTTTGGGAAACAACTTCGGTTCGTTCACACCTTCAAGCTCATAATCCCGGCCTGCACACAACAGTATTTTCTGAGCCAGAATTAACTGACGCTCAGCCGTGTTACTTTGACGTAAATAAAAAGCCATAAACAGCAGGTCAAAAACAAGTAAAACAGAGAGCGCAACGGCACTGCCAAAGAACAAAGATTGCTTAAGAGAGCGTCCCTCCATACGAATAATCTCAAAAATTGGGCAAAAAGTTAAATCACTATCAATCTACTTAAGTACGGTGTAAATAAGATGATTTTTTGTCGTTGTCAAGTTTTTATTCGGTATTTTCACGAAACACTAGGTAAAAATGCTGCAGCACGACCAATAACTTCACCGCCGGGAAGCACCAGAAATTCGGCATCAGGCAAAACCGAGCGCAAGCGCGCCCCATATGATTTTTCAACCAGGCGGCGATCACAGACGACAATAATGCCGCGATCATCACGACTGCGAATCAGGCGGCCAACCCCCTGTTTTAATTTCAACGCCGTTTGCGGCAGGCTGTAATCATAAAAGGGGTTACCGCCGCAAGCCGCAATATACTCTAACCGAGCCATCAAAACCGGCTCAGTCGGCACCTTAAAAGGCAATTTAACAATCACCAGGCACTCTAAGGCCCGGCCCTTGACATCAACCCCCTCCCAAAAACTATCAGTCGCAAAAAGAGCTGTATTATAACTGTTTTTCAACTCATTAAGGAGCCATTGACGCTGACCTTCGCCCTGCAAAAGCAGCCTCACCCCGCGTCTCTGCAAAGAATCACGACAGGTTGCAGCGGCCTGTTTCATCGCCCGGTATGAGGTAAAAAGCACTAACGAACGCCCCCCGATCCGGGCAATTAAGGTATCTAAGAAAAGACTCAAGGCGTGAATATAGGCGGCCTCATTCGGCAGCGGCAGATCTCTGGGCACCATAATTAAAGCATTACGACGATAATCGAACGGACTGGTCAAAATCAACGAGTGCAAAGTCCCGTTACAACTGCGTTCGCCAAGTCCGACCCGGGTCATAAAAAAATCAAATGAGCGCTCAACCGCAATTGTTGCCGAGACCATAACCAAAGTCTTGAGCCGCTGATAGAGCATCTCTTCGAGCAGGGAACCGACCTCAAGCGGAGCCATAACCAATTTAAAATTACGCCGGCGGCCGGCGACCGCCTCAACCCAGGCGATAATTCCGGGCTCGCTCTTCTGATTAAGAAAAAAACGCCCGATAAAATCGACCTGAGTCTGGAGGCGGCCGGTCGCCGCCTTAAACTCTCCGACCCAGGCAACAAAAAAATCCTCCGGCAACCGTTTTTCGAGTAAACCTTCCTCAATATTATGACCCAGAAGGAGCAGTGCCTTGATCACAACTCGGGCCTCTTCGATAAAATTCTCAACCTTATCGACCAGGCTAAGCTTCCAACTCTCGCTGCCCCGCTCCTTGTCGGTCACCCGCAACCTGAATGAACCATCAATAATTTCGGCGGCGGGGACAAAAGCTGCGGCCAAAATCTCACGCCAAGCCTCAAAATGATCCGCCAAATCCTGCAAGAGCATCAAAACCGCCGGTTCGGCCTCACTTTCAACCTGAGCCGCCAGCGTGCTGAAAAAATCGTTCTGCATCTTATTCTGGCGTTTGGGCGAACTTTTTCCCGGCGGCCCCGACCCTTGGCCTAAACGGCGCCTTAAACGCCGCAACAAGCCTAATTCCGGTCGTCGTTGATGGGCCAAGCGATTAAGCTGCATAAGCAGACCAATCTGCGAAATATTCTCGCCCAGATAACCGGTTGCCGCATCTTCAAGGTGATGAACTTCGTCCATGACCAGGGCTTCATAACGAGGCAGAACCCCAAAATCGGAAGGAAACTGCAAATCGGCCATCAAAAGATGATGATTGACCACCAGAAGTTGGGCTTTGGCGGCCTCACGGCGGGCTTTATAAAAAAAACAGTGGCCAAAATCATGACAACGCGAGGAGAGACAAGCGTCGGCCTCGCTGGCGACCATCTCCCAGGCGGCGGCACTGGGCAGAGAAGGAAAATCAGCCCGACTGCCATCACCCGTGGTTTGAGCCCAGGCGACCAGTTCTTTCAATTCTTCATCCAGTGAATTTGCATCGATCTTCAACTCCTCAGCAAATTCCTTAACCCGGCGGCGACAGAGATAATTACTGCGCCCCTTGATCAATGCGGCTTTAACCGGCAAGCCCAGATGCTCAGTCAAAAGTGGGAGATCTTTATTGAGAAGCTGCTCCTGAAGATTGATTGTATTAGTTGAAATCACCACCCGCTGCTCATGACGAATAGCCCAGAGCGCCGCCGGAATCAGATAGGCAAGACTTTTGCCGACGCCGGTACCGGCCTCAGCGAGAAGAAAACTTTTCCGGTTAAAAACCTCAACCACGGCCCGCGCCAGATCGGCCTGCTCAGCTCTAAATTCA
This sequence comes from Candidatus Tharpella aukensis, assembly GCA_021163445.1. GTDB lineage: Bacteria > Desulfobacterota > Anaeroferrophillalia > Anaeroferrophillales > Tharpellaceae > Tharpella > Tharpella aukensis. Next base: position 3,654 of record JAGGWR010000279.1, on the reverse strand, counting down.
AAACTTGGTAAAACTTTGGCTAAAGCCCCATCGGCAAAAAAATATTTTTCGACCAAATCCAAAGGGAGCGGTTCAACAACCACCGGTTCAACCGGCTCAACCACGGCATAAACCCGGGTCACCGGGTTATCGATAATAAGAAAGCCGATATCTTCGGCCCCGAAAAGGGAGGCGACCCGCAAATCGGCATCGGAAGGCGTGAGATTCGCGGAGGGGTGATTATGAATAACCACCTCCCCCGCTTTAACCTGCCCGGAAAGGGCCGGTGTCATAGTCTGATTGCCCCGCGCCAGAACCGTCACCTGAACCACTTTGGCCTGCTCACAACGACCGCAAAAAAAAACTTCGTTGCCGCCAGCCGCAGCAATCTCCTGACGCATATATTTTACGACATCAGGATGGAGATAACAATCCGCCTCCCGGCCGCAACTCTCTGCAACCGGCCCAGGGTCAGACCCTTGAGGCGCAACCGAATCGGGTTGATCAGCCAATTCTAAATTCATCAAATTCTCCGGTAGCCGAAGACCAACTACTCTCAAGACCATCTACCCGAGCCCCGGAAGGCCCGGCGTTACACCAAATCAGAAGTTGCTGCAATCCCGCTTCCGGGCCTTCGGCAACAATTTCCACCCGACCATCAAGACGATTCCAAACTTCACCAACCAAGTCTAAACTTTGCGCCTGAGAACGAGTTGAAGCCCGAAACCAGACCCCCTGCACCCGGCCACTGACTATTATATGCAAACGTTTTTTCATCGCTCAAGCATGCTAAAATTTTCATCGAGATCATAAATTAAAGGAGCTGCTGTGCCCACTTTTAGCTTTACAACCTCCGCCGGAGCCAGTTTTTCAACCAACATGACCAAAGATCGAATCACATTGCCATGCGCGACCAGCAAAACATTTTTGCCCAGGCGCAGGTCTTCGCCCACCACCTGTTTAACGAAGGGTTGTACCCTGAGACCGAGTTCATAAAGACTCTCCCCTCCAGGCGGCCCGATTTCATAACTACGATGCCAGAGATTATAAGCTTCATCGCCATAAATGGCTTTAACCCGATCTTTACTAAGACCTTGAAGGATGCCGTAATTTTTCTCAATCAAGAGAGGTTCAGGGATAAGCGGTACCGCCGAACCTAACGCTTCAAGAAAGAGCTCAGCCGTCTCTTTGGCCCGAGAAAGCGGCGAGCAGTAAGCCACATCGAACCTCTGCCCCGGACATTTAAGCGCAGCTTTTGCCGCCCCAGACCGGCCTTTTTCCGTCAGCGGCACATCAACCGAACCGGTAAAACGATCTTCCCGATTCCACAACGATTCACCGTGACGCATTAAAACCAAAATTGACATAAATATTCCTTAATGAATTTAATAGCTGAGAAAATACTCACGCAGTCGTTACCCGCAAACAGGTATGCTTATCAGAAGATTTTTCTGTTTTTCAAACAAGAAAATGTTCTGTAAGGCACTATTGACAATAACGCAAGATAAAATCGACCAGAGCTTGGCCGCCGTGGCTGGTTCCTTTAGTCAGAGAAGCGAGATCGGCCGCAGGTAGGAGGAGGAGCTCTTTTTCAGAGCCGGCAAGTTTTTCGAGATATTTATAGGCATTTTGGTGATCGGCTTTAGTCGCGGCAGCGGCCTGCAAAATCAACAGCGGAGTTTCAACCAAAGGCAGACTTTTGGCCGCCTGAACCAGCATTTTCTTTACTTGCCGCCGCGAAAAAGCGGGGAAACTTTTATACGAGCAATCATCTTGAAAAGAGGCGGCAAGAGGAGATATCACCTCAGTTATCTTTTTATCCTTACCCTTATCATTATCCTTATCTTCAACCGGCAACTCCGCAAGAGATTTACGGGCATCGCTAAAAACCGGAAAAAGCGCTGCCAGAGCCATCATCTCATGACCCCGAGCCGCCAGAGACAAAGCCAGAGCCACACTACTGCCGACCCCGCAAATTACGACTTTCCGACATAAACCGCTAACATAAACATAGGCTTCATCAACCGCTCTCTGCCACTCTTCATAATCTCGATTTTCAAGATCAGCGGCAACCGTTGCATGACCCGGCAGACGCGGCACTAAAACCAAAAAACCCCGCCGCCCGAGATAATCAGCCAACCCTTTCAAACTCTGCGGAGTTGCCAGCCAGTCATGAATCAAAACAATCCCAACCTGAGCCCGACGTTTTTTAACCAGATAAGAAGTTCCGACCGCAAGCGGACAGAGTCCGGGGTCTTCTTGAAAAGGTTTGCGATCGTTACGATAAGCCTGCTCCATAAGTTGTAAAAGACGCTGGGCCGTAAGTTGGCGCAAACGCCAGGCCGGAGTCAAGGAGAGACGTTGTAAAAGGCGCTGCAAAGCTGACAAGGGCTCTATGGCATTAGCCATCACCAAAAAAGGGTTGTCGAGCCTGACCCGATGAAAGGCTTCACGACAAACATCCTCTTCGGGCTCTAAAAAACGCAATTGCGCTTGTGGGCTTAGGGCTTTCGCATCAACTTCTCCCGAAATCTGCAAAAAGCCTTTCTCATAAGCTAATCCTAAAAGGTCGACAATCCGACCGCCGCCTTTTTCGAGCAAGAGATCAACCTGTGAATTTTTCAAACCCTGATGGCGAAAGAAAGCAAGTGAGCGTCCGTCAGCCGTAGCCGCAAGGTAGGCCCGGCGGCGAAAATCAATTTCAGCAAAATTTCTCCCCGAGGACTTGTAAAGCAGGGCCGCCAGCAGATGATCAAGATTGACGGTCGCCAAGCCATAGATAGCCGCCATGGAGTCGTCAGTCATTTTTTTCAGAACCCGCCGACTCTTTTTGTTATCAACAAAATCGGGAATCTTCGCGCCAAAGAATTTTTGCACCACCGGAGCCAGCGGCAAGGCCTGACCAAAACGAATATCGATATCAACCCCTGACATCAGCATCGAGCTCTCAACTACCACCTCCTCAAACATGCGCGAAGAGAGTTTATCCTCAAACATAGTCGAAAAACGACTTAAAATTGTATCGGTAAAACGTAAAGGATAATATGAGACATTGACCGGAACAATATTGAGGCCCTCGGTAACCGGGGCACTGGAGACATCGGGGGCATCTGGGGTATCGGGGACATCGGGAGCGAGATCAAACGCAGCCGCTAAAGCCGCATAAGCTTCCGGGTCGGAATCGATAAGTGCGCCCAAACGCCGACGCAAAATCTCGGCCCGCCAGGCCAGGGCCGCGGCCCCGGTACGCGGCGGATATTTATCCCCATCAGCCGAGATCATAAAGCTGCCCCGATCCACAACCTTACGACTTTTCACCATACAGCCTTCCGGAAACACAATCCAAGCCGCATTCTCCCCGACCAGGCTCTTGATAATCAACTTATCACGCTCGGGATCGCCGACGGAAACCGCACCGACCTGTTCCAAGTAGCGACCCATGAGACCACCAAAAAGTTCGGATGAAGCCAGCGACCAGACCGGTTTATCAAGCAATTTCGAGATATGATAAGGGAGGAGCAGGGTTTCCAGGCGGGTAAAATGGTTAATGACAAAGATCGAACCGCCTTCCGGCAGCTCTTTCTCATTATGAAGAGTAATCCGAGCCTTGGAAAAAGCCGTCAGGATTTTTACGGCCAACACACTAGTTTTATAAGCAAGAAAATTCAATGCCCG
>JAGGWR010000346.1 GCA_021163445.1 Candidatus Tharpella aukensis | reverse complement strand
TCTGGGGACACAATCCCGATTTCCTTCGGAGAATCAGGTTATGTCCCCAGAATTTACTGAAATCCATCAATATTAAGGACTTTTCTACTGACGCTGATATAGTTACATATAGATAGAATAAATCAGATATACAAAATTATATATACCGAAATAGCCCTCGAAAAAAGATTGACAAATAATGCACAATAGTATAAGAGGCCTTCCGGTTTACTGGAAAACGATAATCTTTCCCTCTAGCGCCACCTTTAATATTTCGTATTGAGGACGTATGGCTACTCAACAATATAAATTAAACAATATGACAGATCAGCGCTATCCGGAAATTTAAGCAATAACAGGGCAACAGCTTGAGATATCAAGCCTGTTGCCCTTTTTTTTTACCACCAGCCCAGCTGGTGAGAACCATCAATCGACCGGCCACACAAAGGGCCGGGAAAACTCAACTTCCTTTAGGAGGAACAGAAAATGGGATTAGATTTCACTAAATTTGACGCCCCGAACATGGCTGACTGGGAGATTGCTGCCCTGGCCGAAAAAGAGAATATGAAACCGATCACCGAGATCGCCGATGAATTTGGCCTTATTGGCGAAGAGTTGATTCCGATGGGCAAATATGTTGCCAAAATCGACTACATGAAAGTGCTTGACCGCCTTAAAGATCAGCCGGACGGAAAGTACATCAATGTTACCGCGATCACCCCGACTCCTCTCGGTGAAGGCAAAACCACAACCAGCATGGGCCTGGTTCAGGGTCTCGGCCTGATGGGTAAAAAGGTTGTCGGCGCAATTCGCCAGCCTTCCGGCGGTCCGACTTTCAACGTTAAGGGTTCCGCAGCCGGTGGTGGTATCTCGCAGACTATCCCGCTGACTCCGTTCTCTCTCGGTCTCACCGGTGACATCGATAACATCATGAACGCTCACAACCTGATGATGGTGGCTTTAACCTCCCGGATGCAGCATGAGCAGAATAACAACGACGCTTTCCTCGAAAAGAAAGGCCTCAAACGCCTCGATATCGACCCGAACCGGGTTGAAGTCAAATGGATCATCGATTTCTGTGCCCAAGCTCTGCGTAACATCACTATCGGTCATGGCGAACGCCTCGACGGAATGCTGATGGAATCTGGTTTTGCGATTGCCGTATCCTCGGAAATCATGGCAATCCTCGCCGTAGCCAAAGATCTTGCCGACATGCGTGAACGCATGGGCAAAATCATCGTGGCCTATAGCAAAGAAGGAAAAGCGGTTACGACCGAAGATCTCGACGTTGCCGGCGCTATGACTGCCTGGATGGTTAAAGCTTTGAATCCCAACCTGTTGCAGACCGTTGAAGGACAGCCGGTTCTCGTTCATGCCGGGCCTTTCGCCAATATCGCCATCGGTCAGTCCTCAATCATTGCCGACCGTGTCGGCCTCAAACTGGCTGACTACCATGTCACGGAGTCTGGCTTCGGCGCCGATATCGGCTTCGAGAAGTTCTGGAACCTGAAATGCCGCTTTTCCGGCTTGATTCCGAACTGCTCGGTTATCGTTGCCACTGTCCGCGCTCTCAAGATGCATGGTGGCGGCCCGGCAGTTGTTCCCGGACGTCCTCTGGCGAAAGAGTACACCGAAGAGAACGTTGATCTGGTCAAGGCCGGTTGCTGTAACGTTATCGCCCACATCGAAACCGTCCAGAAAGCCGGCATCGCTCCGGTTGTCTGCATCAACAGTTTCTACACTGATACCGAAGCCGAGATTGCTGTGATTAAGGCTGAATGTGAAGCAGCTGGAGCCCGCTGTGCGGTTTCCCGTCACTGGCAGTTCGGTGGTGAAGGCGCCCAAGAGCTTTGTGAAGCCGTCATCGCAGCTTGTGAAGAACCGACCGACAACTTCAAGTTCCTCTATGAAGATTCAACCCCGTTGAAAAAACGGATTGAACTGCTGGCCACCGAAGTTTATGGTGCTGACGGCGCGTCCTTCACTGATGAAGCTTTGAAGAAGATTGAGATGATCGACAATGACCCCGAACTCTCCAAACTCGGAACCTGCATGGTCAAAACTCATCTCTCCCTCTCCCACGATCCCGATTTGAAAGGTCGTCCAACCGGTTATATTTTCCCGATCCGCGACGTCCTTATCTATCAGGGTGCCGGTTTCTGCGTGCCGCTTTCCGGTACAATTAAATTGATGCCGGGTACGGCTTCCGATCCGGCTTATCGTCGTATCGATGTCGACACCGAAACTGGTCAAGTAAAAGGTCTCTTCTAAGTCAAGCACTTGAAGAGAACTTCGGCTTTAGCCAATCCATTGCAAAAAACCAGAGCCCTGGAATTCAAACTTCAGGGCTCTGGTAAACAAATCAAAGAAACTGGAGTACGAGGAAGATCTCCTTCCCCGTACTCCAGCTTTTTCGTCTTTAGAGATTTTTTTTATAACGATTTTTGACTGTACTTTAATTCACGTATCCAGGCACTAACTAAACAAAAAAATCTATGCCCAAACCTATCCACCAAGTAACCTTCCAACCCAACGACCTTACGGTTGACGTTTACCGCGATGGAGAAAACCTGCTTCGGGTTGCGATTGCGGCAGGAGTCCATATTAACGCCTCCTGCGGCGGTAACGGTAGTTGCGGAAAATGTCGGGTAATTATTGAGCAGGGCCGGGCCGAATCCGAGCAATCAGCCAAAATCAGCCCGGAAGATTGGGAAAAAGGCTATCGCCTCGCCTGTACCACCAAAGTCGTTGATGATCTGATCGTCACAATTCCACCGGAATCACGCATCGACAACTCTGTTTTAAGAAAAGATTTAGGCCAGAAACAGCACACCCTGATGGCCCGCGACCTTAACTCTCTGGTTCAGGGCGTCAAAATCAACCCCGCCGTCTTTAAATATTATATTGAGTTACCCACCCCCACACTTGACGATAACTTAAGCGACTTAGGTCGCCTCATGCGGGAACTCAAAAACGAACACCAACTTGAAAACATCTCCGCTGACTACTTCCTCCTGCGCCGCCTGCCCCGTCTTTTGCGGGATGCTAAATGGCAAGTCACGGTTACCATAGTCTACAACCCCAAAGGTCTCAAGCTTATCGATATCGAGGCCGGGGACACCAGAGATAAAAATTACTCGATTATAATAGATATAGGCACGACCACGGTTCAAGGCCAACTCTTAAACCTTAACGCCTCGCACCAAGCTGAAGAACGCTCGGTTATCGATGATCTTGACAGTGAACTGCTGGTCGCCTCCGATGCCAAATATAACTCGCAGGTGCGCTTTGGTGAAGATGTCATCACCCGTATCGTCTACTCGCAAAAAGGTGATGGATTAAATGAACTACACCGCGAGATAATCAAAGATCTTAATGAGATAATTGATAATCTGGTCAAGCAGGGCGGCATTGAAAAAGATCAGATCTCCCATCTGGTAGTCGCAGCTAATACCACCATGACTCAGTTTTTCCTTGAGATCGACCCCAAATACCTGCGCGAAGACCCTTATGTGCCGACCGCGAACTTTTTCCCCCCGGTTAGAGCCATCGACCTAGGGCTTAAACTACCCGATTACGTTCATGTCTACACCTTTCCCGCCGTCGCCTCTTATGTCGGTGGCGATATTGTTGCCGGTACCCTGGGCTCGGGAATTTTTCAACGCGAAGAGCTCACCCTTTTTCTCGATGTCGGCACCAATGGCGAACTTGTTTTAGGCAACTGCGACTGGCTCGTCTGTACCTCTTGTTCGGCGGGCCCGGCCTTTGAAGGCGGCGGCCTTAAATATGGGATGCGGGCGACCACCGGTGCCATTGAACAGGTGCGCATCAACCCGCAAACTTATGAACCGATGTTGCTCACTATCGGCAAAGAAAAACCCTTAGGCATCTGTGGTTCCGGGGTTATCGATGCGATTGCTGAAATGCTGCTCGTCGGCCTGATTGAGCCCAACGGCAAATTTAACCAGGAACTTAAAACCGACCGGGTTCGTAAAAGTGAAACCGGCTGGGAATATGTTGTCGCCAAAGCTGATCAGAGTGCCGAAGGGATTGATGATATCACCATAACTGAAGGTGATATTGACAATATTATCCGCACTAAGGGAGCCATCTACGCGGCTTGCAAAATTCTTTTAGAGAGTGTCGGACTCACCTTCGCAGAACTCGATAGTTTTGTCATCGCTGGTGGTTTCGGTAAATATATTAACCTGGAACGGGCCATCACCATTGGCCTGTTGCCCGAAATTGACGTTGAAAAATTTATGTTTGTCGGCAATGGTGCCCTCCTCGGTGAGCGCCTGGTCTCGGTTTCTCGGGAGATGATGAGTCAAGCCCGAAATATCGCCGAGATGATGACCAATATAGAACTCGCCAACAATATGAAATTCATGGATGAGTATGTGGCAGCACAATTTCTGCCGCACACCGACACCAACGCTTTTCCAAAAACGATGGAACTGCTGAAATAGGATATTAAAAATGGGAAAATCGATCGCAATCGCCGGTAAAGGCGGAACTGGAAAAACAACTTTAATCGGCCTGATCCTGCGCTGGATGTCGGAGCAGGGAATGAAGCCGATCTTGGCCGTAGATGCTGACGCCAACGCTAATTTAGGCGAAGTTCTGGATGTCGAGGTACCTGGCAATATCGGTGCGCTTAGGGAAGGGATGAAAACCGATGTCCCCCACGGGATGACCAAAGAGGCCTACATGGAATACCATATCCAGAACCTCTTGGTTGAGACCGGCATCTTTGATCTCTTGACCATGGGTCGTCCCGAAGGGGCTGGCTGCTACTGTTACGCCAACGCTCTCTGTACCAAATTTATCGATTTCATGGTCAAAGAGTATGACTATGTCGTCATCGATAATGAGGCAGGCATGGAACATTTAAGCCGCCTTCTGATGAAAGATATCGACCTCCTTTTAGTGGTCTCCGACCCGAGCCTGCGCGGCATCAGAACAGCTGGCCGGATTAAGGAGCTGGTCGAAGAGTTAAATCTTCGAGTCGGCCGCCTGGCCCTGGTCATCAACCGGGCCATTGATGGTGAACTGGTCGATGAAGCCTACACCTTAATTGATGAAATCGGCATTGAACTGGCCGGAGTTATTCCCGACGACCCCCTGCTGGCCAAGTTTGACCGGGAAGGCAAAGCCACGGTCAAACTTCCGGCTGACGCTATCTCCTTTCAGGAAGTTGGTAAAATTATGCCGAAAATATTTCCCTACTAAGAGGCTCTCATAGAATTCAGGGAATATTTTTCTTGAATTAATTTCGCGGATGTGTTTATAGTCCCGCGCTTTGCAAATATACAATGTACAGTATGATCATCGGAAATAATAAAGTTCATTAACTCAGCCGCTATGGCGTTAATTATAAAGCCTTGTTTTAGTTAAATAACTAAAAGCAACTAACCCCATCAACTCTTACAGGAGGAATAACTGATGGCATTTTCAGTACAGACAGAGAAGTATTCCGGAAAAATGGGCACCCTGACTTTTGGCAGCGGCGACCAGGCAATCACCGTGGGCGGCCAGGCAGCCATGCCTTTCGCAGCATTTGACGGTGAACTGCCGAACAAACCAATCGTCGCTATGGAAGTTTACGACGTAGTCAACCCCGACTGGCCAGCTGCTGTAGTCGATCCTTTCAAGGACGTAATCAATGACCCGATTGCCTGGGCCAAAAAGAACGTTGAAGAGTACGGTGCCAAAGCGATCTGCTTACAACTTCTTTCAACTGATCCTAACGGCGATGATAAAGATGCCGCTTATGCTGCCGACCTAGTTGCCAAGATGCTCGAAGTGATCTCGGTTCCTTTAGTCGTCTGGGGCAGTGGTAACGTCGAAAAAGATGCTGAAGTTCTGGCTAAAGTCTGCGAAGTCAACGAAGGCAAAAACCTGCTCGTCGGCCCGGCTGTCGAAGAGAACTACAAAAAGATCGCCGCAGCCGCTCTCGGTTATGGTCATTCCGTAGTTTCCCAAAGTCCGATCGATGTCAACATGGCCAAACAGATGAACATCCTGATCAGCAACTTGGGCCTGCCCATGGACAAGATCATCATGGAACCTTCAACTGCGGCCCTCGGTTACGGCGTTGAGTACAGCTACTCGGTCATGGAACGTATTTCACTCGCCGCTCTCGCGCAAAATGATGAGAAAATGCAGTGCCCGATAATCAACGATATTGGTAAAGAGTGTTGGAAAGCTCGTGAAGTTATGCTGACCGATGAAGAAGAGCCCAGTTTCGGCCCCGACCAGGAAAAACGCGGCGTCTTGTGGGAAGCGATCACAGCTCTGGATATGGCTGTTGCCGGTTCCAATTTGCTGATCATGCGCAACCCCAAAGCAGTCAAATTGGTCGAAGAGTGTATTGACGAATTGATGGCTTAATCAGAAACAATTCTATTTAACTGATAATAATCTTGTGCAAAGCAGACAAGAAGTCTGCACTTGGAGGATTAAAATATGTCTAAACAAGTAATCGGTGCCGGAATTCGCGGTGCCAATGTAGTCGTTGACCGGGTAGAAGGCAAAATTAACGCAGCCATCGAAAAATATGGCGCTGATCAAGCAGTTTCCCTGCCAAATACCGCCTATTTTATACCTGTCATCTACGGTATAACCGGCATAAAAGTTCAAACCTTGGGTGAAATGCTGCCGATCATAGAGAAATGTCGTCAACTGCTGGCCGATGTGCCGGTCGACAATTGCTGGACTCCTTATTTAGGACCTGGCCTCGATTCCGGTATGGCTGCCCTTTTTGCTTTTGATATGGAAGAAGCCCTTAAATACCTCGGCGATGACTGCCCCTACCTGGCTTGTA
>JAGGWR010000312.1 GCA_021163445.1 Candidatus Tharpella aukensis | reverse complement strand
GCCTATACAGTTCACTGGATTATGCCAACTAAAGACTGCGACAACTGGTGGTTGTATCCTGGTCAGGATCCTAAGCAGAAGACGTGGTGCCTTACTTATGACGTTTATTACATGCAGACTAAAGGTGATTCTGAGGGTGGGGTTGAGTATTTTCAGTAATAAAAAAGTAGATGGCTGATCGTTTCTAGTGTTACGTCAAGGATGAAATGGCGTAATAAGGATTTATCGTTGTCGTTGTCGTTATTGTTTTATTGATAAAGTCGCATGTTATCTGATGTTGCAATGTCAATTCATTTAAAATGCAACATGGAGGATTAAGTATGAAACGAATGAGAATCCTGGTTTTTCTCATCATAAACATGATGGTTTACGGGTCGGCATGGGCCTGCACCATAACCCTCACAGGTAAAAATGCGACCCTGGACGGATCCGTGATGGTATCGCACTCCGATGATGGCTTGAACGACGCCCGCATGATTTACGTTCCCGCCATGGATCACAAACCGGGCACCTTGCGGCCGGTCTTTTATGCCCATTGTTCCTTAGATTATAAGCCGCAGTTCGGCGCCACAATCAGCCACCGGATCGTAACCAAGGATCGGGGGCCGGGATACAATACGAAAGGTGATCCCCCCGGCGTGCCGCTTGGATACATACCCCAGGTGCCGCACACCTATGCCTACCATGACGCCAATTACGGAGTCATGAACGAGCATCAGCTCTCCATGGGCGAATGCACGGATAAGGCCAAGATACATCCGGAACCCGAGGTCAACAAACGTATTTTTTACTCGGCCGAGCTCTCACGGGTGGCCCTGGAGCGCTGCAAAACCGCCCGCGAAGCAATAAAACTGATGGGCGAAATGATTGATAAATACGGCTATTACGGAACCGGTGAAACCCTGGCTGTGGCCGATCCCGAAGAAGGCTGGGTTATGGAGATGTGCGGCTATGACATGAACGGCACAGACGGGGTCTGGGTCGCCCAAAGGGTTCCGGATGACAGCTTTTTTGTGGCGTCCAATCAATTCCGCATCCGCGAAGTTACCAAGGGCGCCGAGGATATGCTCTACTCCGCTAATATCTTTGACGTAGCCCAAAAGAAAGGCTGGTGGAAACCCGAAAACGGAGCGCTTGACTGGGCCGCTGTTTATGGTGACGGCGAATTTCATCATCCCTACTATTCACTCCGCAGGGTGTGGCGCGCGCAATCCCTGATTGCGCCCTCCCTTGCTCAATCTCCTTGGGTAGAAGGATCTCTCACGAAGAAGTATCCCTTTAGCATCAAACCCGACGATAAACTGAGCGTCAAAAATCTCTTCAATGTTCACCGGGACAACTACGAAGGTACGGAATTCGATCTGACCAAGGGCATGGCGGCGGGACCCTTTGGCAACCCCAATCGTTTCGAAGGTCAGGCCGAGGGCATGGCTGATAAGGAAGGCCGCTTAAGTCCGTTACAGGGCGAGTTCGAACGGCCGTTGAATATCTACCGGGCGGTCTATGCCTATGTCAATCAATCGCGCAACTGGCTACCGGATGCCATCGGCGGTTTGACCTGGTTCGGGCCTGACCGGCCGGCCACAACGGTTCTGATGCCTTTCTACGCTGGTGCTACCGGTCTGCCAGCGTCCATGCAGACATCGGATCTTCTCAAGTTTGACAAGAAGAGCATGTGGATGGCCTTCAACTATGTTGCCAACTATGCCATGCTCAAATATTCCTATATGATCAAAGATATCCGAGAGGTGCAGAACAGATTCGAGTCCGAGGCCTTTGCTAAGCAAAAAGCGCTGGAAAGTAAGGCTCAGGCACTCTGGAAAGCAGGCGACCGGAAAGGTGCCTGCAAACACCTGACACGCTACGCAGAGGAAAACACCAGCGCCGTTCTTAAGCAGTGGTGGAAACTCTCAGAACTTCTCTACCTTAAGTACAATGACGGCTATATCAACACCACAGAAAGCATTGCCCAGCCGGTGTTCTACCCGGCCTGGTGGCTCAAGCAGGTCGGCTATGAAAACGGCCCGACCAGCTATGAGAAACCTGCTAACGGGAAGTGAGGCTCGTAATTGCGAGTCTTATCCATGTATTGGAGTATGCAATTGAGTTAGTGTCGTTACCTGATAAAGAAGCTCTATTTTGGAGGTGCAGTCATTTACGGGTGCAGCAACGGCACTCAGGGACTCAGCAAGAGATCACTCAAAGTGAGGCTGTAACTACATCCACCATCTGAATATACATTCTTACCCCTTCATAGTCAGACTTTACAGGTAGTTTGATATTGGAGTAGGTGGTGGACTTCATACCCCCCTGTGTTCGGTTAGGGTTCGATAAAAATTACAACTTTATGAAAGTAACAATTCCGTAAAACTCCATTCATTTCTGCGTAAAGAATCGGCATCGCCGTCGCAAGCCAGATAGAGACAACCATCGTCAAATTCCAAGAGCTTTACCCGCCAAGCTTCGCCGGCCGGGGTTCGAGCTGCGGCGATATCGCGAATGGTCGCTTCCGGCGCCAGCAAGCCTCGACCATCAGCTTTTAAAATCGCCTCCCGCTTTGACCAGCAATGGAGAGCTTCGACTTCGGGGCGGGCGGCCTTCTGGATGCGCTCCACCTCGGTTGCTGTTAGATAAGGAATAAGGGCATCAAGTTCCAACGGTCTAAAGATTTCAACATCAATACCGATCCGACATTTGAGGCCGACGGCGGAAACCACCCACGGATTCGCATGGCTGATGGAGAAATCAGCATAACTATTCTGGAGAAAGGGCCGCCCGTGAGGGCTTTTATGCCAGTCGTCAAGAGTGCTTTCCCGACTCAAACCAAGAACTTGCAAAGTTTTTCGGATAAGCAAACGAGCCGTCAGACGAGCCAGGCGATCCTCAAGACGATGATAACGGTTGATTTCAGGATGGAGAGCAACCGGTAGCCGGGCCATGCCGCAAGCCAAATGCTCAGCATTCGCCCAAGCCGGAATCCGGCATTGACCGCTTATAATTGTTCCGCCCATTTCTATACTCTATCCTGCCGCACCACAACCAACCCCTCCTACTCCTCTAATCCTCTGATAAAAAACCCTACCGTAATATATTGCGCCCAGCATGTAAAGTTCAAACAACATCAATCTTAACAAGAGAGCCCGGTCCCTGGGATTTTTTATGTTGTCTGAAATAACCATCATTGATCTGGTGCTTGGGAACTGAAAATCCCCTGTTGAATCGCCCGATACCCCAATTTTCTTGACAATCACCCCATAGCCAACTAAATTCAACCAATTCAAACTCGCGAAATAACATAACGCCTAATTGTCCGTCCGAGAAATCCAGTAAAAAATAGAGGTTTAAATGAAAAGTGGGAAAACCGCAATTGTTCTGGCAAGTTTTGGCACCACTGTACCAACAGCGGTGCAATCAATCATCAATATTCAGCATCATATCGAAAAAGCTTTCCCGCAAATCACGGTAAAACATACATTTACCTCCAATATCATTCGCAAAATCTGGAAAAAAAGACAAACCGAACGTGACCAATGGCTGCAACAGGGTATTCCGGCGGAAATAATTGATGTCAAAGGCATCATCGCGACCATCGGCGACCTGCAAGAAGATGGTTACCGCACCATTATCGTCCAGCCCACCCATATCTACGCCATGGAACAATTTATTGACCTGACCTCATATATAGAGGGCATCAATCAGATCAAGACGATTAAAAAAAGATGGATGCCGTTTGACAAGATTGTTGTCGGCAGACCGGCTCTGGGCGGCTGGGGAGATCACTACGACTATCGTGAAGATATGGAAAAAGCCTTAAAAACCCTGGAAGATGATGTCGCCCTGGCCCGAAAGGAGCAGGCCGCTCTGGTTTATATGGC
>JAGGWR010000263.1 GCA_021163445.1 Candidatus Tharpella aukensis | reverse complement strand
TAATTGGGATCCAGAAGATGAGGCCCGGAATCGAGTTGTAGGCGGCGATATAATCGGCCAACAGAATGCCGACGGCGACCATGCTCAAACCGAAAGCGACACCGGCGGCGGCGTTATCTTGTTCGATCTCATGGTGCAGGTCAAAACGGCTGATGCGTTGGTAGAGGCGGCCAAAAAGAAGAAAGGCAGCCTGACCTACGGCGAAATAGAAGATGGTGCCAATGAGATCAACAAAAAAACAGGAGCCGGAACCACTTAAAACTGTTTTAATGATAATCCCTGAGGCGATAAAGGTACAACCTTCGACAACTCCGGTTCCGAGATTACGATCTTCGATGATCTCTTTATGGTTTGAGAAATTGGGCAGCAGATAGCGATCATTAAGAAAGTGCGAAATCTGGAGCAGGCCGATGCCGATCAAGCCCCAGAATAGAGTTGCGATGAGATCGCCGATCAGGCTCCAGAAGCCGGTGACGGCGGCGTCACCATTGGGGGTGATGACCCCCCAGAGAATGAGGCCTAAGGCAAAGAGATATCCGCTAACCGAGAGAGCTACTGCTTTGTTGTCGGTGGTTGTCAACTCGTGGTCGACGTCATAGCTTGAAAAATAGTTATGCAGGCGTTTACCGATGACCATGATGGCCAGGATAACCAGCAGATAGGTTGCGGCTACTGGTTGAAAAAGTTCGGCGATGGGTCGTAAAGATAAAAAACTGAACATGGCTTAATCCTTTTTAAGTTAGATTTTTATGTAACTGATCAGCGTTCTATTGAGATTGAAACCACCACCGGGCGTTCAGGCGGTTTCTCTCCACTTCTTAAGTAAAATTTCTGTTTTTCCAGCGCTCATTACGCTGAAATTGAAGAACTCGCTCGTGCCTCGCTCAAACAGCTTCAATTTCGGCCGCGTAATTTATGCCCTTTGGGTGTTCGCTGGGAAAAACGACGAAATTTTACGAGACGTTCCGAGAAACCGCCTGAACGCCCTCCATGCTGATTAGTTACATTTTTAGTAACTAATTATTTGCCTCCAAAGCGGCCGCCGCTGCGGCCAAAACCGCTGCTTCGGCGTACCGACGGCCGGGATGGGCGGGAAGAACGAGTGGTTGAACTTCGACCAAAAGAACTTTTGCTCATCTGTTTCGAGGGGTTGCGTTTCTGGAAACTTTTTTGTGAGGAGGTTGGTTTTTTCAGTGGCGTCTTGATCCCTTTAGTCGCACTTTTGCCGGCATTAGGGGAGGTGGCTTTACCCTTCATAGAGCTGCTGGAAGAACTTTTCAAATCTCTTTGACCAGCGGTACGTTGCCGATAGTTATTTTGGGAGACCGTATTGTAGGATCGGTAACTTCCTGGATAGTGGCCGTAACCATAGGGTGACATGTAGAAGGGATGCGGGCGGAAGAGCCAGTACATAAAAAGCATATCGGTCATGCCGAAACTGCTGCGATGGTAGTGGTTCTGGCCGTAGATCTGTTCGTTACCCTTGACTTCGACGCTTGCCTGGTCGTTGCCGCTTTTTTCGATATCAATGGTTGCTACTTCCTGGGTCTCTCCGGCTACCGGTTCAACCGTCAGTGAGAAGCCTTTGCTTTGCTCATTGCCGTATTCGGTAACTTTGATATAGTCAACTTTGCCGTCTTCATTGAGGTCGAGGTTATTAATCCCGGTTTTAGGATCGTTGAGCAGACGTTCCAACTCGGACGCATTCTCGGCTTTTTTCAGGAGGGAGCCGATTGTCGCCAAATCAAGACCGTCGCCGCCGTAGACCATGGTTTGCACGTTGACATTATAGTTCTTCTCACTTTTTCCCGAAGGCCAAAAGAATGAGAGAAGGATAATGGTAAAAAAAACTCCCGCCAGAACCTTAAAAATCTTTTCATTCATAATCAGAACTCCACTTGGTTAATAACCGGTTTGCCATCCTTTTAGATAATACGTGAAAATTTTATGATTAACAAGTGTATTTATTTCATTCTCACTGGTTTTTAGTTGATTTTTGCCGAAATAGAGTGAGGCGTGGATAAGTTCGGGGGTCAGATAGCTGGTCGGAACCGCCAGTTTAGTTTGTTCAAGCCTCTTTTTAAGGCCATTTTCCGACCATCTCTCCCGGTGGCCGCCAATCCACCAGCCCCACTCGCCAAAAGAGGGGATGTTGTCGTGGTAAGGAATTACTGTAAGTTCAGACGCCGTCATGCTGCGACCGATACAGAGAAAGGCCTCTTTAGCGTGGTAGGGAGATGTGGCCTGTTGCACGAAAATTCCGTCTACGGCCAGACGGTCAGCCAGGCGGCGATAGAAAATGCGCGAGTAGAGTTTGGCTAACTCCTCGCTGTTAGGGTCGGGAAAATCGACGATAATGATGTCAAATTTACCGGCCAACTTCTCCAGGAGTGAAGCTGCGTCAAGATGAACCAGAGTAACTCGGGCGACCTCTTCAGGGCGGCCGCCATAGCGTTGGTGCTGATTTTTGATGCGGATTATCTCATCTTGATCTTGGGGAACCAAAGCGTTGTTTTCCAAAATGCTGACGCGGGCATCATTAAGACTGTCATGGTTAAGCTTTATGAAGTCGGGATGGTTGCGGGCCAGACCGGTCATCTCTGGGTCGAGATCGCAGAGCACCAGCTCTTTAACTGTTGGATATTTAAGTACTTCCCGGGCTGCGAGTCCATCTCCGCCGCCGAGGATGAGAATCCTGCGCGGATTTGGGACAAGAGTGAAAGCGGGATGCACCAGATTTTCGTGGTAGATATGTTCATCCGCACTGTTAAATTGCAGGCTGCCATTGATATAGCAGGAGATTTCGTTGGCTTTTGACCGGGTTAGGACAATGTGCTGGAAACGGGTGGTTTGACTTAAGATAACCCGGTCGCGATAGAGGTATTGTTCGGCGCTTGAGGTCCAGTTGCGGGCCTGAAAAAGAGCACAGGTCAAAATTAGAATTGTCGTTAGAAGGGCGGTCCAGAGGCGGCCGCTAAAAGTAATCTGGGAATGAAAATAGAGCAACAGGATAGTGGCGGCGGACAGATTTAAAAGACCCAGAATAAAGGCCGTTTCGATCAGTGTGAAAAAACGGGGCAGGAGAAAAACCCAGATTAAGGCCCCCGCCAAGGCGCCGACGTAGTCCATTTTCAGAACCTTGCCGAGATTAACTTCGAGCCGGCTGATGTAGACCGAGTTAAGCCGGGCGATCAGGGGTAGTTCAAAACCGAGAAGGAGGCCGATGCTGCAGATAAAGGAATATTGCACTATAATATAGTAAGTTGGTGCCATGCCGTAGGTAAAAAGCAAGGCTAACGGTCCGCAACCTCCGAGCAGACCCAGTAAAATTTCGGCCCCGATGAACTTGTCGAGCAAACCCTTGTCTTTCAGGCGTTTCTGCAGGTCTGCACCAATGCCCATACAGAACATCATGGCACCGATCACCAGAGCCCATTGGCGGGCGGAATTTCCGAGCAGGTCAGCGGCGACTCGACTCAATGTGTATTCATAGGCGAGGCCGCAACCTCCCATGATAAAGGTTGCCAGGTAGAGAATGAAGGAGGCGGAGATATTCATGCTCGTCGGCTAATCGAAGTCAGCCGGGAAGTCAAGTAAAATAGAAGGACTTTTTTCAGGCTTTTTTATTTGGAGTGACAATATCTCAAATGCGGGAATTACTTCCGCAACCCAAAAATTACTGCAAGGCCCGCAAATAAGTGCTCTTATCAGGTTATTTTCTTGTTAAAAAACAAGAAAATAACCTGTAAGGTACTAAATACTTCTTGAAATTTATAGGTGAAATTGTGTATGTGTAAGTTCAAGTGAAATTTTTGTTGCGGTTTTTCTCTGCGTCTTTGCGTCTTTGCGAGAGATAAAAAGCGTTTTCTCGCAAAGACGCAAAGACGCAGAGAAAGGCAAAATAAAACCAGACCCCGAATAAATACGAATAAAGTTGTAAAATCAAGCGGTTACAATAAGTCATGAAGTTGAATTTCTACTGAAATGATGATTATGTTGCGTTTTATAACTCTTTTTCTCTGTTTTTTACTGGTTGGCTCAGGCCCCGTTCTGGCTGCGGCCGAGTTGTCTGCGGTTGATTCCGAGGCTCGTGAATACCGTATTTTCATGGTCAACAGCTATCATCCCGAATATTTTTGGAGTGCCCGGCAGGGTCAGGGGATCAAGGATGCTTTGTCGGGTTTAAACGTGGTCAGTCAAGAATGTTTTATGGATAGTAAACGGCATCTGGGGGCGGAGTGGCTGGTTCAACAGAAAAAGATATGTCTGGCCAAGATTGCTAAATTCAAGCCGGATTTGATCTTAACTGGTGATGATAATGCGACCAAGACAATCGCTGCCCATTTTTTCGGTCGTTCGTTGCCGGTTGTTTTTTATGGAGTAAATGCTGAGCCGGAAACCTATGGGCTGGTTGCTGAGGGCTGCCGTCAGGCTCCCGGCAGCAATATTACCGGCGTTCTTGAACGTCATCATTTTAATCTGGCTATTCATAAGCTGGAGACGCTCTGCCATGTAAATAATATCCCTTTCACCAAACTCTACATCTTGACTGACAATTGCTATACGTCAATCAAGGTGCTTGAATCATTACGTCTGGAAAAATGGGATTTTGCGATTCAGAGGGTGTTTTTGCCGCCGGTTGCTGATTATGTGCAGTATCAGAGCCTGATCGACCAGGCCAATCACCTTGGTAATGCTATATTTATCTATAATTTGCAGACTATCCGGGGCGTCGATGGCAACTATATCGATTATCGGGATATTTTGGCTTGGACAAAACCTCGATTAAAGATCCCTTCAGTAACATTTCATCAAAAATATATTGAGGAAGGCCTGCTGTTTGGTTTGCCGGTAAGCGGTTATAATCAGGCCTTTTATGCGGGTTTGAAGGCGAAGGAGATTTTGCTGGGCCGGCCGCCGGGCGAGATTCCGATTGAGGCTCCTCCCCAAGGCGTTGTCGCCTTGAACAAGAAGACCGCCCGGCGCTTAGGTCTCAAGGTGCCGTTAGAGCTGATTTTGGGTGCGGAAATCTTTGAATAGTAACACTTAGGTATAAAGGGTGCGGCTTACATTTGATGGAAAACAGAACCTATATTAAATTTATATTTGTGGTTTTGACGACGCTGATCCTTTTTTCTGCTGGGGGATATTTTTTCTATGACCATATCAGCCACTATTTTACGAAAGAGGTTGAGCGTGAGCAGGAGATGGTGGCCGACCGGATTGCCGACAATCTTCAGGCCTATCTCCAGAGGGTACGGCAGACAGTCGACTCGGTACTTGATTTTACCCCGCGTCAAGTCGTTAGTATAAAAGAGTTTACCGCCCATCGTTTTAAACTGTTATGGGAGATCTATCCGGAAATTTTTCATCTCGCTTTTCTGGCTGCTGATGGAGAGGTCTATTATACCGGTGAAGATGGTGATTTCATGCCTTTGGGTCTGCCCTTGCGTGAAGTTTACGAGTGGCAATATTTTGATGACTCTCTTTGGGACGAAATTGATGATGATGAACTGCATCAGCAACTTTCGGTTTTGATGCACTATGTCCCAGAACTGGGCAAGGTGATGCCGGTGCCGATTATCATCTTTGCGAAACGGGTTGTTATTGATGGTGAATATATTGGTTTGATGTTGGTTCCTTATCAATTCGATTTTATGATCAGTACCTATTGTCAAAGTTTGGTTGTTGAAGAACGCCGTGAGATTGTGGTGGCTGATAATCATGGTCGAGTGATTTTTTCCTCTTTGCCGGAGCTTCTTTTGCAGGGGTTCTATCCGACATATGGTTTTTCACCTGATCTTATATTAGAGAAAGATGAACAATTACCGGTTTTGGCTAAAGATGAGTTACCTTTGGTTTTGGCCGCCTTGGCCAATCGAAATCCTTTTTCAGCAACTCTGAAAATTTCTTTGGCTGGCCAGAGCAATGCTTTTCTGGCGACTTTCAAGGAGATGGAGATGGTCGTTCCGGGATGGACGGTGATGGTTGCTACCCCTCGTGAAAAAGCTGACGAACTGGCTTGGCGGTTACTGCTTCCGGTAATTGTATCGTGTGTTTTAATGTTGCTGTTGATTGTCCTCTTCTCATTTTTCATGTTTCGCCGCCTTGATCTTTTTTCTCAGGAGAATGCTATTTTTAAAGCAGCTTTGGCTTCAAGTTCGGACGGGGCGCTTGTCCTTGATGCTCAAGGCCGCTATCTCTTTTTTAACCGAGCTTACAGCAAAATTACCGGAGAGTTGTTGCCGGATAAATTGGGAACTCTGTTTCAGGGCGGTCGTGAGGGGGGAGGCTTGCTCGGGTTGCCGAAAGACATTTTTACCATCATTAATGAGCGTGGAAGTTGGCAAGATGTAATCTCTTATCATAGTTTTGGTGAAAAAAAGAATGTTGAAGTCAGTCAGAATTTTTCCGAGATCTATCGCTCCGATCGCCGGGTTGGTTATATCAGCAACCTTCATGATATCAGTGAAGAGCGGCGTTTGAAACGGGAAGTTGAGATTTACAGTGAGTTTCTCCATAAAGAGGTCGCTCGGCAAACCGAGGTGATACTGCAATCGCAGAAAATGGAGACGGTTGGTATTATGGCTGCAGGTTTTGCCCATGATTTTAATAACTTACTCGCCAGTATGCATGGTAATATTGAGTTGCTGGAGATGATATTGCAATCATCGCCGCAAAAAGCCGGCCGTTATATTGATAAAATAAAGAAAATTTCGCAGCAGGCGGCCGAACTGACTCGGCAGATATTGCTCTTTTCCCGGCGTGATAAAGGGATTACCGAAATCGTGACCGTAGTCGAACTGATTGAATCGTTAATGGTTCTCGTGCCGCCCACCCTGCCGGCGCAACTCTCCTTTGACTGTGCTGAGGATAGTGGTGCTCTCAAGCTTGAGGTTGATAAGGCCGCAATTGTCCAATCATTGTTAAGTATGGTTTTAAATGCGGGCGAGGCTTTTGCCGAAGATCAAGAAGATGCCCGGATTAGGATTTTTGCCAAGGCAAAATTTGTCGATCGTTATCTGGCCGAGCGCCTCAATCTTCTTCCCGGTAACTGGTACTGTGAAATTTCCGTATCGGATAACGGTGTCGGTATAGCTCCGGCGATGATGGGTAAAATTTTTGATCCTTTTTTCAGTACCAAAGAGTGGACAAGTCAGAAAGGTACAGGGTTGGGACTGGCTATTGCCTACCGAACCATAGCTAACCATGATGGTGTAATTAAGGTTACTTCAGAATTGGGTGTCGGAAGTTCATTTGTCATCTCTCTGCCGGTTGCCGGTAATGTTGACAAACCTCTGCCGTCTGAACCGAAGTGGGAAGCCCCACAGGATCTCAATGGTCGGAAGATAATGGTCGTTGAAGATGAAGAGTTTTTACGCGAAAGTCTTAAGGTTGTGCTTGAACTGCATGGTGCTCATGTAGAGACGGCAGCCCATGGCAAAGAGGCGCTGGAGATCATAAAAACTGTTTCTGTTGATTTGATCGTACTTGATCTTGTGATGTCGGTGATGGGCGGGGAAGAGTTTTTGTCCGAGATGGAGAAACGTAAAATCAAGATTCCGGTTCTGATTATGACCGGCACCGTTAATGAAGGTTTTCGTGTCAGTAAACATTTCCCTGTAGTTATGGAAGTGCTGGAGAAACCTTTTCCCCAAAAACAGCTCCTCCAGCTCTGTTCTCAGTTGCTGTCATGACATTAAAATATCAATTGCTTTGATGACTTCCGTTGCCGGTAATTCGTCCATGCAGGATCGGGTCTGGTTCGGGCATTGCCGGCTGCCGTGGCGGGCGCAGGGGCGGCAGCCGAGATCTTTTTTTTCAACAATTATCGCTCGGTTTTGCCAGGGGCCGAAACCGAATTCGGGAATTGTGGCGCAAAAGATTGCAACCGTTGGGATTTTTCCGGCTGAGGCCATGTGCAGGGCCATACTGTCGTTGCAGATCATAAGGCGAGCATGTTTGGTCAAATAGAGCGCCGTGTCGAGATCGCCCCGGCCCGCAAGGTTGATAACCTTGAGGGAACCTGCGACCTCTTGACAAACTTCGACCTCTTCGGCGCTTCCCATTAAAACTACAGGCCAGCCTTTTTTTATCAAATGTTCGGCTACCTGATGGTAACCGGCGGTTGACCATCTTTTGGTTTCCCAAGCGCTGCCGGGTACCATCAAGATATAGGTGCCGGGAGCCGGCAGCTCCGCTTGTAGGCCCGCTGGGAGTTCACTTTTTTCCGGGGCAAAAAGGCGAAGTTGGTCGGGTAACTCCATTTTCAAGGAGTCTTTAAGTAGCTCCAGGTTACGTCTGACATCATGTAAATCTGTGGGTCTGGTTCTGGTTTCACTATAGAGAAAGGCGAGTTTCGCACTCTTGAAACCGATTCTTACAGGGATTTGACTTAAAGCCAGGAGCAGGCTGGTACGGGCGGAACGGTGCAGAGAATAAGCCATTGCAAAATTCAGCTTGCGTAATTGAGCCGCCTGGCGCAAAAGGCCTTTGATGCCGCTTTCAGGGCCCCGTTTGGCAAAAGGTATGACCCCTGTAAGCAGAGGATCACGTTTGACCAGGGTCGCTGCCGCCGGGGTCGTCATCATCCAGAGTTCAGCTTCGGGGTAGAGTTTTTTTATGCCTGCAATCAGCGGTGTCGAAAGGATGGTATCGCCTAAGAAGCTGGTCTGGACAAGGAGTATTCTCATCGCGGCCCTCGGCGTTTGAATTCGCGATAAAAAGCCTGAGCTCGTTTTTCAACCCGGCTCCATAGTTGGTTTTCCCGCTTAAGTGATTTGCGCCAAGGGCTTTGGCTGTAAGTGGCGATAAAGCGTAAACGATCTCTGGTTGTTAAACCGATCTCAAAACTTGAGAAATGGAGTGCCGCCAGATCCTTGACCTGCCAGCGCTGAGGCAGTTTTTTTCGTTGGCGGACGCGGTGGAGGTCGATCAGGTGTAAAGTCAGTTTTTTCGGGTTTGGGGTTTTGCCCTCTTCCAGATCGAGCAGGAAATGGCAGATGTAGAGATCGCAGTGGTTGAGGCCCAAACGGTGCATCGCTCCCGTTATCTCCGCTACCTTCCGAATAAGGGCTCGTTTCAGGGTTGGTGATGGAGGATTTGCGGGCCAATTGCGGCAGTAATCTTCGAGACTTTCGGTGTTTATTAAATCCTTGGTGATAATGAATGACTGTTTGTTGACTGGATTTTTCCCCCGGCGGCCGTAGGCTACCAGTGGCGTTGTCGGGATTTTTAGTTCTTCAAGAAGTTTTATGGCCCGCCACTCATTTTCGGCCCCGCTGACCGGCCATTTAAAACGTAACAGACTTCTTAAAAAACGGCGCCAGCCGAGTCCGTGGTGGAGTTTGGCGAAGTAACTTTGGCCATCCAGCATAAATTGCAGTGTGCGCCGTCCATCCTTATGGCGATAGACGATGCCGTCAAGGGCGAAAATCTTTGTGAAAGGGTCACTCTTGAGCCACCCCTGTCGCCAATTGTCAGGCATTTCAAGGATCTCTGGAGATGTCTGTGAATCTATTGTCGGCATATATTAATAATTTTAGATTTTAAAAAATCCCTTCTAACATAAATATAAATTACGGGGAAACAAAATATGATGCATTCGTAATAAGTAACGGGATGGCTAAGTTAAAATTTCGATAGACAAGATGATGTGGTTTTCCAGGCGCGAGACCATTCATATCGAGTCTCTGGGAAACCACATCATCGCAGGATATCGGAACTTTTTACGACGCCATCAAAATATCATTTAATTAGTAAGCATCTATTGAAATTGTCACTCCTATATGCTAGAGTATATAC
>JAGGWR010000331.1 GCA_021163445.1 Candidatus Tharpella aukensis | reverse complement strand
TTATAATACATGTTTATGCAGTTAGATTAATCCTAATTTATATGATTTTTATTATCAATTTCTATTTTTTGTGTAAGTTTATATATAAACTATACAATAACTTGTTCCAGGCGGCTGCGCCGCCTGGAATCGCGGTGCTGACTTCGTCCAGCTCCTTGCCCCGGCGCTTGCGCCGGAACAAGGAGCTGGACCGGACACCGTGAGCCGCACAATCAAGCTACGCTTGCTTGTGCGGCCCACGGTGCCGGTCAGCACCGCGATTGGTTGCCTTAATTGATGAATGTTTGTTCAAACTATGAGTAGGTGGAAAAGGTGACAGAAATAGATTTCAGGCTGATTGCGCCTCGTTGTGGTGGACAGCGTGAGGCGTTTGAAGAGCTTTGCTGCCAACTTGCCCGTCGTACAATTCCAAGCGATGCCGCATTTATCCGTCTTCATGGTGCCGGAGGCGATGGCGGTGTAGAATGTTTTGCAGATTATTCAGATGGCCGGGTTGGCTGGCAAGCGAAATATGTATTTGACATAGGGTCTCTCCTCACACAAGCCACTGGATCATTAACCACTGCTCTAAATATTCACCCTGCGCTGACAAGATACTTTGTCTGTTTCCCTTTCGATCTGACAGGCCCAACGGGCAGAAAAGGTCTGAGTGGCCAGAAAAAATTCGACAACTGGCGAAAAAGTCATGAGCAGAAAGCCAAAGCGGAGGGTCGCCAACTCGATATTGTTGCTTGGCCTGCATCCAAGCTTATAGAATTGTTGTTGGAACATGATGTGCATGGAGGTGTTCGAGAGTATTTCTTTAATCAGAAAATTTTAACAAACGAATGGTTTTTAGAGCATCTTGGAGTAGCAAATAAAACTGCCGGCCCACGATACACGCCCGCCCTAAATGTTAAAACGGATTTGTGGAAATGGTTTGCAGCGTTTGGTCGAACATCCACATGGTCGAATGAGTTTAAAGGCAAGAGCCTTGCGTGCCGGAAAGCGAATAAAAACTTGGTTACCGCATTGAACAGAAGTGATTCTGATTCGATGTCACCAGCATGGCCGGAAACCTCACGTGACCAGATGCAGACCTTAATAGCAGATACCGGGGAACTTCTAAACGAATGTGATAGTCTTACTACAATTGGCAATGAAGATCTCTACAAGTGCTCTGTTGATAAACTTAATAACCTTTTGGACGGCTTTAAGTCGGTTGAGTCATATTTAATAAAAGACCTTGAAACCGGTGTTTGTCAAGCAAGTTGTCGCCTAAATCAAAATCAATTATTAACAAGGAATCGCTTCGCTCTTCCTCGTGGGTTTTTAAAGGCATGGGCAGGATAGTTGGCAAGTTTTTGGTTGGGGAGCTACCTATTAAGTAGCTCCCCATGTAGTATTTTGCCATACTACCTGCATCTGGATATCCCTTGCCGGGTTCCTCCCCAGGATTGCCCAGCTCCGTTTTGCCAGATACTACTATAATGCTATCTTTTACTTTGATACTCAAGGATTTTAGCATGCTATGCAGCTTTCTTTTTATCAGGATTTAACGTTACCATTGTAATCAAATCCCAATTCCTGATGTTTCCTGTCCAACGCTCAGGGTTACGTATTCTGGCTTCTTTATACACTCTTTCACGATTCTTAAGTATCTCTTTATCTTTTCCGCTATGCCGGGCATGGGGTGTAACAAATTTTATACCACTATGATGATGGTTGTTGTTATACCAGCGTACAAATGTAAAAGCCCATTCCCTGGTTATTTCTATGGTGCTAAAGAGTTTTGAAGGATAAATTGGGGTATATTTCAAGGTCTTAAACAAGCTTTCAGAATATGGATTGTCATTACTTACTGATGGCCTGCTGAAGGATGGAATTACACCAAGATTTTGAAGGGTTACCAGCATAGTTGCTCCCTTCATGGGAGAACCATTGTCTGAATGAAGAACAATATCTTTCCCGCTTACTCCTTCTGATAAACATGCCCTTTTTACAAGACTTGAAGATAAATCGTCATTCTGTTTAGCATGAACTTCCCAGCCAACAATCTTGCGACTGTATATATCCATGATCATATAAAGATAAAAAAACACACCTTTTATAGATGAGGGTAAATATGTTATGTCCCATGTCCATACTTGATTGGGACCGGTTGCTGTAAATCCTTTTGGTTTCTTCCGCCCGCAGGCTTGACCTCTTCCTCTATGCTGCTGCTGACCCTTCTCATGCAACACCCTGTAAAAACTCGATTCTGAAGCTATAAAAACACCTTGGTCTGCAAGCGCAGGAACTATTTGGGAAGGTGGAAGGTTCATATATTCCTCACTATTACAAATTCTGATTATTTCCTGTTTCTCTTCTGGTAATAGTTTGTTTGCAGGTGTGGTTTTGCTATATTGGCGTTGATCTTTTTTAATGCTGCTATCAGGAGTTTTCTTCCACCGCTGTACAGTTCGTTCTGTGATCCCCAATAATACACACGCTTTATTTTGCCTGGCTCCTGCCTTACAAGCTTCTTCAATTAAAAATACAGCTTTTTCTTTTTCTTGAATGGATATCATTCGTCCTCTGGCTCCCCCCAAATCTCCTGAACTTTTTTT
>JAGGWR010000230.1 GCA_021163445.1 Candidatus Tharpella aukensis | reverse complement strand
GGTGGGGTGTCGCCAGTAGCGCTCCGGCATCGGATTGAGCCAGGCGGTGCGGCGAAAATGTTTAGCAATTCGTTCAAACCAGACGATACCGGCAGTTTCGTTACTGTCGTAGTAGTCGATGATGCCGTTCTCCATGAAGAGCTCATAGGGGGCCATGCTGGCATCGCCGACCAAGATAACTTTGTGGTCGGGGTTAAGTTCTTTAAGAACTTGGGCGGTTGAGACCCGTTCCCGGCCGTCGATTTCAGGCCGCAGGTAGTCATAAATCGAGTTGTGAAAATAGTAGTGGTTGAATTCGGCAAAATGGTTGATGGAGTTCGCGGCCGAAAAGAGTCGGTCAACCAGTTTGGCGTAAGGGTACATCGAGCCCCCGGCATCCATCAAAAGTAGCAACTTAACATCATTTTTATGTTCGGGGCTGAAGATCAGATCGATCTCGCCGGCATTCTTGCACGTTTTATCAATGGTTGCATCGATATCGAGTTCCATCCGGCTGCCGGTGCGGCGCAGATGGCGGAGTTTTTTCATCGCGACTTTGATTTGGCGAACATCAAGCGTAACATCGCGGCGGTAGCCTTTGAAACGTCTTTCGGCGGCAATTTTTAAGGCCATGCCGCCGCCACTTTCGCCGCCGACCCGTAAGCCGCCGGGATGGTGCCCGCCGTGGCCGAAAGGTGAGGTGCCGCCGGTGCCAACCCAGTTATTGCCGCCGTTGTGCGCCTCTTTTTGTTCTTTGAGGCGCTCCTCAAACATCTTTTTGATCGTTTCCCAGTCATGTTTCGGGAGACCTTTTAAAGCGTCGGCATCAATCTCTCTTTTTAAAGACTCTTTGCCTAACCACTTCCAGAGCTCTTCGAAAATTTCGGGTGGAACCTCAAGGCCGGTAAAAAACTCACGAAAGGCGAGATCAAAATGATCAAAGAGGGCCTCGGTTTTAACCAGCAAAGCCCTACTCAAGTGGTAGAACGAGACCAAGCTATGCCCCGCAAATCCGCGGTTCATGGCTTCCATCAGCGCCAGCCATTCAGTTGGCGTAACCATGATCTTGTGAGCCCTGAGGCAATAAAAAAAACTAGTAAACATGAATATATTATTGTTGTTGTAATTAATTAAAAAATTGTGATGGCAAAGTAAAATGTTCAGATGCGAGGCACCCAAAACCTGAAGAATGAGGCGTACGGACAGTACGCCGCAGTGACGAAGGTTGCAGGGTAACGAAGTCAGCTGGACATTTTACGCCGCCATCTTATCGTCGAAATGAGGCTAGGGCCCCGCGTCGTTGGAAGGCGTTGCGTTGTTTGGCGGCAATTTCGTAATCGTTTTCATTTTTTAAGAGGGCACCCAGAAAAGGGAGATCTTTCTGGAGGTCGGCCTTGCCGTTGTGGCCAGCCGCGAGCAGGGCTTTGAGCCAGTCGATCAGTTCACTGGTTGAGGGTTTTTTGCGCAAACCATCAAGCTCTCGCAGCTGATAAAAGGCGGCCATTGCCTCCTTGATCATCTTCTTCTCAAGATCGGGAAAGTGGACACGGACGATTTGCTGCATCAAATCCTGATCGGGAAATTCGATGTAGTGGAAGACGCAGCGGCGTAAAAAAGCGTCGGGCAGCTCTTTTTCCGAGTTACTTGTTATAATGATGGCCGGTCTCTGGATTGCTGCAATCGTCTTCTGGGTCTCCGGGATATAGAATTTCATCTCGTCAAGTTCTGCCAGGAGATCATTGGGAAACTCGATGTCGGCTTTGTCGATCTCATCGATTAAAACAACAACCTGAGTTTCCCTGGCAAAAGCTTCACCAAGTTTGCCGAGTTTGATGTAGTTCTCGATATTGGAGACGTCGCTGCCGCCGAAACGGGAATCGTTAAGGCGTTGGACAGTGTCATAGAGATAGAGGCCGTCCTGAGCCTTGGTTGTGGATTTGATGTTCCAGGTCAACAACTCCTGGCCGAGGCCCGCCGCCACACTTTTTGCGAGCAGGGTTTTGCCGGTACCGGGTTCACCTTTGATCAGCAGGGGCCGTCCCAGAGCGATTGAAACATTAACATCATTTTGCAGGTCTTCGGAGATAATATAGTCACTGGTGCCGCTATAGCGGGTAAAATCTTTCATAATCGTCTCGTTAAGTAGGTTGAAGTTATTTTTTATGCTAAAAGCCAAGACCGCCTTTTAGCATTTTACGGTAAGGAAGTCACGGAAAAATAGTTACGTTGACGAAAAGTATACTCCTTTTTCTTGCCAAAAGTTATATCAATGTATATACCTTAAGATTGAAATCAGTAGAGTTGTCGTAAGCTTTAGGGAGGCTTAGAAAATGACCAGGCATCAGGCGAATGTTCAGGAGCAATTTTTGAATAGACTGCGGCGCGAGCGCCGGCGGATCAGTGTGGAGCTGGTCAGCGGCACGGCGAGAGAGGGGCGGATTAGCAGTTTTGACAGTCATTGCTTGATCTTGAATGATGAATTCACCAGCCACTTGATTTACAAACATGCGATCGCCATGCTCTCGCCGACCGATCAGGACGGCCCCGCAATGCGTGATTTTGGCGAAGAAAAGCGTTAACGGTTCAAAGTTCGAAGTTAAACTGTGAACCCAGAACCCAGAACCCTGAACTTTGAACTGTAATCATGTATTCTGAACAGGTTGAAAATTTTCTTGATTACCTACTTTTAGAGCGTGGTCTTTCGCTACAGACGATTGCGGCTTATCGGGTTGATCTGGCTCATTTTGGTCTCTTTCTTGAGGCTTTAGGTAATCCTGAGCCCGAGTCTCTTTCTCAGACTCAGGTCAGCGACTATATTCTGTTGCTTAAGCAAGCTTACGCCCGGCGGACGATTCGGCGGCGCTTTTCGGCGCTCAACAGTTTTTTTCGTTATCTGCTGACTAAAGGTGAGATTCGGCGCCAACCCCTGGCCGGTTTTGACCTGCCTCAGCTGGATAAAAATTTGCCCGAGGTTTTAAGTGTTGCGGAGATGAAATTGCTTCTGGCCGCACCGGATCCAGAGACGACGCTCGGAGAGCGCGACAAGGTCATGCTTGAGGTTCTCTATGGGGCCGGCTTGCGGGTCAGCGAATTGGTTAAGCTGGAACTCCAGCAGATCAATTTCAATCTCGGCATTATAACCGTGCTTGGTAAAGGCAACAAAGAACGGATTGTGCCTCTGCCGTTACCGATTATCAGCAATTTGCGTGACTATATCGATAAGGGGCGGCGGCAGCTGCTCAAAGGTAAAAGTTCCACCTATCTCTTTCTCAATCGTTCGGGAAACTCGTTGAGTCGCGAGGGTTTCTGGAAGACGATTCGCCGCTACGCTTTAAAAGCCGGAATTAAGCAGGAGGTCTATCCTCATCTTTTGCGCCACTCCTTTGCTACCCATCTGCTCTCCGGCGGGGCTGATTTAAGGATTGTCCAGACCCTTTTGGGACATGCCGATCTGGCCACCACCCAGATATATACCCAAGTCGATGCGACGCGTTTGAAAGAGGTTTATCAGCGTTATCATCCGCGCGAAAAGGGTTAGTTGTTTAATTGATTTTCGTGTAAAACGGTTGAAAGTTGAGTTCCCTGAATTTAATGAGATCTGTTTTTAGGTACAAAGGCACAGAGGCACAAAGGCACAAAGTAAAACCAAAAAACTTTGTGCCTCTGTGCCTGCTGCCTTTGTGCCTTACCAAATAGCATGTTTACATCAATAATTTTTCAAATCTGTTTGTTTCCGGCTATTTCGGGATAGGTCATGCTTGAAGTAATTACCTCTCATATTAATACTGATTTTGATGGCCTGGCGGCGATGCTGGCGGCTCATCATCTCTATCCTCAAGCCGTGATGGTGCTGCCCGGCAGCCCGGAACGTAGTCTGCACGATTTTTTTCTGCACTCCTACAGCTATGTTTACCCTTTTAAGCGACTTAAGGATATTGATCTGGCTGAGATAAAGCGCCTGATTGTCGTTGATACCTGTCAGAAAAGTCGGATTGGCCCTTTTGCCGAGGTTGCGGCCCGGCCGGAGGTTGAAGTAATTGTTTATGATCACCATCCGGCAACAACCGATGATCTTGAAGGGGTTTCTTTAAGCGAGGTTGGCGAGGTTGGGGCTGTGGTTAGCCTTATGACGGAAAAATTGCGCGAGAAAGAACTTATTATTTCAGCCGATGAGGCGACGGTGATGCTGATCGGTCTTTATGAGGATACCGGTTCCTTGACTTTTCAGGGAACTACGGGTCGTGATTTTATGGCTGCGGCCTGGCTCCTCGAACAAGGCGGCAATCTTGAAACCGTGGCCGAGGTTATAAATAATCCTCTTGATCGAGAACATATCTCTCTGCTCAATGATCTATTATCTTCGCAGCAGACGATCTATCCGCGCGGTCAGAAGGTTGTTCTGGTAGAAGCCGGGCGCGATCACTATATTTCGGATGTGGCGATGGTGGTGCATCGTTTGCGTGATATTGAGCGGCTTGAGGTTGTGATCGCCCTTTTGCGCCTTGATGATAAAGTCTATCTGATTGGCCGCAGTCGGAGTTCATCTCTTGATATGGGGCGTTTGTTGGCCCATTTCGGCGGCGGCGGGCACCACTATGCGGCGGCGGCGGTGACCCGGAAGCTGACTTTGATTCAGTGTCGGGAACGTCTGTTGGAGCTCCTTGAAGAAGAGGTGGTGCCGCCCCTGGTTGCCGCCGATTTGATGACTTCGCCGGTTTTGACGATTACTCCGGCGACATCGCTGACCAAAGCGGCTGAAATATTGACTCGTTATAATATTAATGTGCTGCCGGTTATTGATGAGAGAAGTTCAAGGCTTACCGGCATCATTTCACGCCAGGTTGTGGAAAAGGCTCTCTATCACGGTCTTAAGGAACTTGATGTCAGTGAATATATGACCACCGATTATGAGCCGATCTCTCCGCAAGCTGATATTAGTCAGGTTAAAGAGTTGATCGTCGGGCGCAATCAGCGCTTTTTACCGGTGGTTGATGAAGCTCAGGCGATTATCGGGGCGATTACCCGTAAAGATCTGCTCCGGGCTCTCTATGATCAGGAGGAGCAGGGTGAGAGTTTTGAAGTGGGCCGGGACGGGCTGCGTAAGTTGCGGCGGAAAAATGTCAATGGTTTGATGAACGAGAGTTTTCCCGCTGATCTGATTGTTATTTTTAGACAGCTGGGCGAATTGGCGGATGAACTTGGGGTTAATCTTTTTCTCGTGGGCGGCGTCGTGCGCGACTTGATGTTGCGGCGTCCGAACCTTGATATCGATATTGTGGTTGAAGGTGACGGGATTGCCCTGGCCCGTGCCTATAGTGAACGTTACGTTGGCCGCTGCCATTGTCATGAACCCTTCCGGACGGCGGTTATTTTGACGAGAGAGGGGCATAAACTCGATATTGCCAGTACCCGGATGGAGTACTATGACGCTCCTGCCACTCTCCCAAAAGTTGAAAAAAGCTCTCTTAAAGT
>JAGGWR010000079.1 GCA_021163445.1 Candidatus Tharpella aukensis | reverse complement strand
GGGCATGGATAATTCTCTCTTTCTGGTTGTCGGCTCTGATTATCCGGTAGTCAAGCGAGTAGATGGATTGGTGTTCGAGAGCTTCGTTGATGGCTCGGCTGACCATGCTCTGATCCCCGGGATGCAGAGCCGCAAGAAAAGAGGCATAATTATCTTGATTGTAGGGGCCTTCCGGCAGACCGAAAATATCATAGGTTCCTTTAGACCAGGAGAGATGATTGTTGTCAAACTCCCACTCCCAACTCCCGATATTTGAGATGCGTTCAAGTTCATCCAGGCGTGTCTGCATTTCAGTACAACACTCTTCAGCTCTGATGGCTCGCTGGCGCAGTTCTTCGCAGCTTGATTCCGGGGAGTCACTTTTATTATTACACATCGTTTTCTCCATTACAAATAGTATACACTATTTGTAACTATTCAGCTAACCCGTAAATTCCGGGGACACAATCCCGATTTCCTTCGGAGAATCAGGTTATGTCCCCAGAATTCACTGAAATCCATCAATATTCGGTGCTTTTCTACTTGCGCTGAATAGTTACCACTATTTTAGCTTCATGCCAAACTGATTCATACCGAGCAGGCAGATGGCATCTTCAGCGAAAAGGTTTTGAAAACTGTTGTCTGCCATCGTGCATTTGAATCTCCGACAGGTGAGCGGGCGGTAGTGATAAATCTTACAGCCGTATTTTCCGTTTCGTTTTTCGAGAAAGATACAGCCTTTGTCATCCGGGTGAATCATGTAAACTTTGCCTTTATCTTTGGCTTCCTCAATCAGTTCATCCATGCTTTTAGTGCGTAGGTCGTTTAAGTGAATATCAATGCCGACATGGCCGCCCATTTTTTTTATAAAATCAACTTCATCGGCCTGGAGCTGGATTTTTCGATATTTTTTGCAGCAGGAGCCACATTGGCGGCACTCCTCCAAAATTGAGTCGAGGGAAAATTTATCAAGTGTGGATAATCTATTTTGCTTCATTTTATGGCGAGCTCGTTAACAATTTATGATAGATGCCAGAATTTGTGTAGAGGGTGATTCTCAAGCAGCCGTTTGGCTCTTTCGGATTCGGGGATGCCGACGATCGAGAGTTTGGCCTCTAAAAGCGCATCGATAACCGTTAGTACCGACGCTTCAAGAGAGATCGGATTATAGCCGCCCTCAAGGATGAAAAGCAGGCGTTCATCGCAAGCGTCGTAAGCCAGTTTTTTGAGCATTGTCGTGACTGAGCCGAACCATTTGGTCGTTAATGTCGTATCACTGATAGTCTCATCCACGTGAGCGTCAAAACCGGCTGAAACGAGAATTATCTGGGGCATGAACTGTTCAGTTATATGGCCCATAACTTTGCCCGTAAGATAGGTGTATTCAAGGTCGCCAAACTGGGAAAAGAGGGGCAGGTTGAGATTGTAGCCGACGCCTTGATCTTTGCCTAATTCATCAATTTTTCCGGTAAAGGGAAAGAGATTATTTTGATGCATGGAGACCGTCAGAACCTGGCTGCTGTCGTAAAATATATCCTGGGTGCCGTTGCCGTGATGGACATCAAAGTCAAAAATCAGGATTCGCTTAAGGCCGTAGGTCTTTTGGAGATAGGCCGCAGTGATCGCAATATTGTTGAAGATGCAAAAGCCCATCCCGCGACCCGGTTCAGCGTGATGTCCCGGTGGCCGTACCAACGCAAATCCGTTCTTTATCTCACTATTCATAATCCGATCCGCCAGCTCCAGGCAGCCGCCAGCCGCAAGCTGGGCCGTGTAGATACTTTCATCCATTAGATAGGTGTCTCGATCATAGGAGAAAGGATCGGTGGCCAGGGCATGTGCCCTGATCTGATCAAGGTAGAATTTTGAATGGATTCTCTCAATCTCCCGGCTGCCAGCTTCCCGTGGAGAGAAACCGGCCAGTTTGTCACCGTATGTCGGATTTGCCAAGGTCAGGTAAAGGTTTTTGAGCCTTCCCGGATTCTCCGGTGAAGCCTGTTCAATCCGATGATTAAAGAGGCGCTGGTCTTTAATAATTCCGGTTTTTTTATTCATAATGAAATTTATATAGTGGAACCTGATTAAAATCTTCCAGGGTCAGTCGGAAGAGGTGCCCGGTTCGGTTGATTTGTTGATCTTCGTATTGAAGCGAGTCGACCAGTATAAAGCCCAATTTCTTGAGGCAGCGCTGTTGGGAGAGGTTGTCAATATCGGTATACATCTCAACTGCCTTAAATCCCATTTTCTCAAAAAGGTGCATGATCAGAAATTTCTGAGCTTCGGTACCATAGCCCTGATTGCGCAGGTCAAGTCGGGCGATCTTTAAAGCAATAATGGCAATTTGTCGATTTTCTGAACGGAGCCAATAGTGGATCGTGCCGATTGGTGCCCCTTCATGGCGGAGCTCTATAATAAATGTTCGGCTCTGCTCGTTCCAGAAAAGTCCGGCAATAAAATTACGCATTCCCTCTTCGATGGTCATCTGTTCAGGAGTCAGGAAGTCGCCGTAGATCTCAACCCGATTGCTCCACTCCACCAGCAACGGCAGATCGGCCTCTTCGGCTTTGCGCAGGAGCAACCTGCGGGTAAAAATTTTTTCAGCACAATTATTCATAGTTTCCTAGAGATTGGCGACTGCTTTTTGTAATGAATCACTGGATTCACTAAGGCGGTTCAAGGCCTTTACGGTACTGCCAATCGTTTGGTTGACGATGGCGGTGGATTTCTGGTTGTCTTTTGATGATTCCGCTACATTCTCAATTTGTTCCATAACCTCTTGACCATCTTTACTCAACCCGTCGGCCTTGGTACTTAAATTGTCGACTGAAGTGGAGATGGTGACGATCCCTTCTGAGATTGTCTCCATCGATTCTAACGACTTATTGATGACGCTGCTCCCATCTTTGAGCATGACCATGCCTTCCTGCATGGCGGAAACCGTCTGGCGGGACTCCTTTTCGACATTTTTGACAATGTTAGAGATGTCGATCGCTGATTTTGAGCTGTTTTCAGCAAGCTTTCTGATTTCGTCGGAGACTACTGCAAAACCCCGTCCGGCATCACCGGCCCGGGCCGCTTCAATCGCGGCGTTAAAGGCTAAGAGGTTGGTTTGTGAGGCAATCTCTTTGATGATATCGACAAAGCCGGAAATTTTTTCGAGCTGGTTGACAAGGCCAGCCACCATCTCATTGTTGGTTTTCATGCTGATGTTTATCTCGTCAAGTTTTTTACCGGCCTCGTTGCCTGCCTGCTTGCCGGTTTCGGCTTCTTTTGCGAGGTCAGTCGCGAGATCGTTAGCTTTGCGGGAGAGACTCAGCATCTCACCAGAGTTGTCGACCATGTTACGAACCCGGCTCATTGAGTCATCAAGCAATTTGACCCCCTCATTAATGAGTTGGTTCATGTCGTCGATATTGGCGTTGGCCTGCTGCATGCTGGAAGTTGATTCTTGTACCAGTTCCCCGACATCCTGACAGGAGGCTGAAATCAATTTTTCCACTTCAACTTCAGCACTGATATCGACCATATATTCCAGTGCTCCCTTGATATTGCCTTTGGCATCCTTGATCGGGGCTCCGGTATATTTGATCGGGATCTCTTTACCGTTCGGTTTGGCTACGGTCTGTTCATTGATGATACTGTCGCTGCGCATGGCTTGGGCACAGGCACATTTTTCGGTTTGACAATGTTCGGTTTTAAAGAGGTGAAAACATTTTTTACCGATGGTTTCATCCGGTGCCAGACCGGCAATGGCGGCGGCGGCTGGGTTTGTGAATGTGATATTAAAGTTACTGTCGATGGAGATGATCGGCGTCGGAATTGTATTTAGGTTCTCAATTTTTTCATCGGCGTCCTGTTTCTGCTTGGCCTCTTCAGTGATATCGAGGATATATTCCAGAGCTCCCTTGATATTACCTTTGGCATCCTTGATCGGGGAGCCGGTATACTTGATCGGGATAATGACGCCTTCTTTGGGTCGGGAAATTGTCTGTTCATAGATTACCGAGTCAGTTTTCATGGCACGGCTACAGGCGCATTTTTCAGTTTGGCAATGTGGCGTTTTGAAGAGGTCGTAACATTTTTTACCGACCGCTTCGTCCGGTGTCAAACCAGCAACGGCGGCCCCGGCCG
>JAGGWR010000268.1 GCA_021163445.1 Candidatus Tharpella aukensis | reverse complement strand
TTTTTCATTTCCAATCCGGCAAAGATCTCTTCAACTCCATCCATCGGCGTAATCTCTTTGGCAGCAATCCGCTTAACCACGTCGTCATAAAGAGTCAACCCGGTTGAACGTTCCATAATATTATCAACAAGATAGGCGCGCAACTCACTTTCGGCTTGCTGAGCTAACTTCTTTTCCGTAAGCCCGCTTGCCGCTACCCGCTCTCCATGTGCATAGATGCCCTGTACCAACTCCTCAATACCGACATCATCGACAGCTACGGTTCTAAATATCTCCGGCTTAATATCACCTTTAACCATATCGAGCATCGCCCGAATTTCACTGAAAAGCTTGTCGGCACCATCTCGATCGGCCTTGTTGACTGCGAAAACATCGGCAATCTCCATGACTCCGGCCTTGGCAATCTGTACCGAATCACCGAGACCGGGAACCATAACCACCACCGTGGTCTGGGCGATGCGCACGATATCAACCTCATCCTGACCGACACCAACAGTCTCAACAATAATCACATCCTTACCCGAAGCATCAAGCAGATGGATAACATCGACCGTATTCTTGGCCAATCCGCCCAAGTTACTGCGGGTTGCCATACTCCGAATAAAAACACCATCATCTAACGCATGTTGCTGCATCCGAATCCGATCCCCGAGAATCGCTCCCCCAGAAAAAGGACTCGAAGGATCAACCGCAATAACCCCGACAGTTTTACCCTGCTTACGCAAATTGACGATGATTTTATCGGTCAATGTACTTTTCCCGGCCCCCGGTGGACCGGTGATACCGAGCAGATAGGCGTTACCGGTTTTCGGATAAATCCGCTTTAAAAGCTCTCTTTTCCCAGGCTGGTCATTTTCGACAACGGTGATCGCCTTAGCCAAAGGCCGCACCTTTCCAGCCAGAAGGCCCTCAATTAAATCTTCCAAGTTTAAATCCTTTCAAAACCCGGCTTAGCCGGAACCAAGCAGGGTTTCAAGTTTTTGGTATAAACATGCTATTGGCAAGGCACAGAGGCAGAAGGCACAAAGGCACAAAGTTTTTTTCGCTTTTAACTTTGTGCCTTCTGCCTTCAGCCTTTGTGCCTGCAAACAGAATTGATTAAATTAACAAGATTCCCTATTTCACATTATTTTTAATAAATTCAATCGTATCTTCGGTTGAAGTTCCCGGCAGAAAGATCTCGGAGATCCCGGCATCTTTCAGGCCCGAAATATCTTCATCCGGGATAATGCCGCCGCCGAAAACCAGGACATCGCCGGCTCCCTTCTCTTTCAACAGATTAACAACTTTGGGAAAGAGCTTATTATGGGCTCCGGAAAGACAACTCAAGCCAATACTGTCAACATCTTCCTGCACGGCCGTCGCCACGATCTGTTCCGGTGTTTGACGAATACCGGTGTAGATAACTTCCATTCCGGCATCACGCAAGGCGCGGGATACGACTTTAGCACCACGATCATGACCATCAAGCCCTGGTTTGGCAATTAATACTTTTATCTTTTTATCCATCTCTATATCTCCTCGCTTAGCTTTAAGTTAAAGCGGGTAACGTTGAATATTGCTTCGCTCACTCCGAGGGGGACAGAGCTCAGCTCGGCTCGGGCTAAAGCCCTGCCTGGAGGTCTGTCCCCACATCGAGATAATTTGGAATAAACTAATTTATGATTCTACGTATTCGCCGAAAACTTCTCTTAATACGCCGCAGACTTCGCCCAAAGAGGCGTAAGTCTTGACGGCGGTGACGATGGCCGGTAACAGGTTGTCTCCGGATTCGGCAACTTCTTTTAGAGTCTTGAGTGAGCTTTCAACGGCTGCTGCATCGCGACCGGCTTTTACAGCCGCAAGGCTCTTACGCTGTGCAATCTCCATCTCCTGCTTGATCCGCAAGAGATTTTCCGGAGGTGCTTCCTCGATAACAAACTTGTTAACTCCAACAATTACCTGACCCTTAGTTTCAATTGATTTTTGATAGGCATAAGCGCTGTCACCAATCTCCTGCTGCATGTATCCTGCTTCGATAGCTTTAACGACGCCGCCCAGATCATCAATTTTATTAATGTATTCAAGGGCTTTGGCCTCGATTTCAGAAGTCATGGATTCGATCAGGTAGGAACCGGCCAAGGGATCAATAGTATCGGCAACCCCGCTTTCATGGGCAATAATCTGCTGCGTCCGCAAAGCAATTTGCACCGAAGATTCGGTCGGCAGGCAAAGTGCTTCATCCCGGGAATTGGTATGCAAAGAATTGGTACCGCCTAAAACTGCAGCCAAAGCCTGCATTGTCACTCTGACCACATTATTGTCAGGCTGTTGCGCGGTCAAACTGCAACCGGCAGTTTGGGTATGAAAACGCATCATCATCGAAGAGGCTTTTTTAGCGCCGAACCGCTCCTTCATGAGCCGCGCCCAGAGCCTGCGAGCCGCCCTGAATTTGGCCACTTCTTCGAGAAAATTATTGTGGACGTTAAAAAAGAAGGATAGACGTTTGGCAAAAACATCAACATCAAGACCGGTCTTGATCGCCGCATCGACATAGGCGAGGCCATCCGCCAGCGTGAAAGCAACCTCTTGCACGGCCGAGGAGCCCGCTTCGCGGATATGGTAGCCACTGATACTAATCGTGTTCCAGTTGGGTAGATTATCTTTGCAATAGGAAAAAATATCGGTAATAATCTTCATCGACGGCTGCGGTGGAAAGATATAGGTGCCGCGAGCAAAGTACTCTTTTAAGACATCATTTTGAATCGTCCCGCGCAGTTTATCTGAGCTCACTCCCTGCTTTTCGGCCACGGCGATATACATCGCCAGCAAAACCGCCGCCGGAGCGTTGATGGTCATCGAGGTACTGACCTTATCTAAGGCAATCTGATCAAAAAGAATCTCCATATCGGCGAGTGAGTCAATCGCGACCCCGACTTTACCAACTTCACCGTCGGCTAATTCCATATCGGAGTCGTAACCGATCTGGGTTGGTAGATCAAAAGCGACACTTAAGCCGGTCTGCCCCTGTTCGAGGAGATAGCGATAACGTTCATTAGTCTGTTTGGCTGAACCAAAACCGGCATACTGACGCATCGTCCAGAAACGAGCCCGATACATGGTCGGCTGAACCCCTCGGGTAAAAGGAAACTCACCCGGAAAACCGACATCTTCATCATAATCAATATTATCGACATCAGCCGGAGTAAAGAGACGTTTCATCTCAATCCCGGAGGTTGTGGAAAAATCCTCTTTACGTTCCGGAAACCGGGCCAAGGCTTTATCAACCATTGCCTGCCACTGCCCCTGACGCTCCGCCAGACGCGCTTTTTCATCAGTACAACTCATAAAATCACCTCTTTTTGTATATCACAACTTCATTTTTCAATAATATAACGGCAATGAAAAAAGTTCAGGTGCGAGGCGGTCAAACTTTGAGGAATGAGGCATACAATAAGTACGCTGCAATGACGAAAAGTTTGACCAACGAAGCAGGTGAGCTTTTTTCGCAGCCGTTACAGCGGAATATTGCCGTGTTTGCGATAGGGCAGTTGCTCTTCTTTGTCCTGCAGCATCTCCAGAGCCCGAATAATTTTTATCCGGGTCATCTCCGGTTTAATCACCTCGTCGACAAAGCCGTAGGAGGCGGCCCGATAGGGGTTGGCAAAGTTCTCTTTGTAGTTATCGACCAGCTCCTGGCGTTTGGCAACTTGATCTTCAGCCGCCTTGAGCTCTTTATTAAAAACGATATTGACCGCACCATCCGGCCCCATGACTGAAAATTCCGCCGTCGGGTAGGCAAAATGAATATCGGCACCCAGCTGCCGCGACGACATGGCACAGTAGGCTCCGCCGAACGATTTTCTCGTGGTTACGGTGATTTTCGGAACCGTCGCCTCGGCATAAGCATAAATAATTTTGGCCCCGTGACGGATAATTCCGCCAAATTCCTGGCCGCTGCCGGGGAGGAAGCCGGGAACATCGACAAAAGTCAGAAGCGGGATGTTGAAACAGTCACAAAAACGAATAAAACGGGCACACTTATCGGAGGCATTGATATCGAGACAGCCTGCCATAAAATTGGGCTGATTGGCGATGATACCAACCGATTCACCATTAAAACGGGCAAAACCGACAACCATATTCTTGGCGTAATCCGGTTGAGTCTCCATAAAGTCATCATTATCGGCAACCAGTTTGATAATCTTCCTGATATCATAAGGCTGGCGCGAGTTGGCCGGAACGATCTCGTTGAGCTCGGGAATAACCGCTTCAACCTCACCCTCAAAATGCACCAAAGGTGTTTTTTCACGATTACTCTGAGGCAAGAAAGAGAGCAGACGTTTGACCTGATCAATCGTATCCTGATCGTTTTCACCAGCCATGTGAGCCACGCCGCTGGTTTTCATGTGCGTGTTGGCTCCGCCAAGTTTCTCCTGGGTTACATCTTCATTAGTCACGGTCTTGATAACATTGGGACCGGTAATAAACATGAAACTGCTCTTTTTCGTCATGATAATAAAATCCATGATCGCCGGTGAGTAGACGGCGCCGCCGGCACAAGGACCTAAAATTGCGGCAATCTGCGGCATAACTCCGGAATAGAT
>JAGGWR010000086.1 GCA_021163445.1 Candidatus Tharpella aukensis | reverse complement strand
CTTGAAGGTAGAAGAGACGTGTTCTCGTCTTGACCGGTTTTTGCACCGGCAATATCCCGCTGTATCAACTAATCGTTGGCGTCGAGCGCTGAAAGATGGTGAGATTCTAGTGGATGGCTGTCGGGCTGCGAAAGGGGTTTCTTTAGGGGTGGGTCAGACAGTCTCTTTTTCAGAGGGTTTGCCAGCTCGGTTGGCTTCAACAACGCTTCGACCGGAGACCGGATTCTCGCTGGATATATTATATGAGGATGAAAATCTGCTCGCCTTAAATAAGCCAGGTAATTGTCATACTCACCCTTTGTCAGCTTCTGAAACTGGGACTTTAACTAACCGCCT
Organism: Candidatus Tharpella aukensis; assembly: GCA_021163445.1. Lineage (GTDB taxonomy): Bacteria > Desulfobacterota > Anaeroferrophillalia > Anaeroferrophillales > Tharpellaceae > Tharpella > Tharpella aukensis. The sequence continues at coordinate 9,278 of JAGGWR010000086.1, read as the reverse complement.
GATTGCCGCTTTTCCTGAGCTTGCCGGGGTCGGTGAATTTGGCTCTCTGCAGCCTGGTCTGCTCAATCGGCTTGATTACGCAACCTCCGGGGTTGTGCTTGTGGCTCGGAACAGTGCGGTTTGGCGTGATCTCCGGCGGCAGTTTGAGCGGCACCTTATACGCAAGGAGTACGTTGCTGAAGTCGAGGGCCGTTTTTTGACCGAAATCGTTATAGAGAAGGATTTAACCCATGATCGTGGCGATCGTCGGCGGATGGTGGTAAGCCCTCCGGCTGTGCCCTGCCGTGGTTTATATCCGGCTCGAACAGAGGTTTTTCCGCTTCAATTTAGGAAGCAGCAAAATTTGACTCAGGTTCGCCTTGTAATGTATAGCGGGGTCATGCATCAGTTGCGGGTTCACTTGGCTGATGCTGGTCATCCTATTTTAGGTGACACACTTTATGGCGGCAGCTCTAATTTAATGGAGAAAGAAAAAGAGTTCGGTGGCGTCATATCCGAAACCGGTTTTCATTTGCATTGTTTACAGATGACGCTTGCCGATGGTCTGGTTATCGTGGCGCCGCCGCCGGACTGGTATAAAGATTCGGCAGAATAAAGTTCTTTTTCTCTGATAGTTGTGTTCGCCGTAATAGTTACCGTAAATTTAAAATAACTTGACGGCCCTTGCCTTTTATTGTATAGTTGCATATATCTTTAAGTGTTAAAGTGTAGATATATGATTTTTTCGATAAGTAGTGGGGTGATGGATGCTATGACAAAGGCGATGGTTTCACGAGAAGAGGTTGGGACAAATAGTGATATGGTCTCTCTGCAGGCGGCATTTTGTACTATTTTTTCATCGCCTGTGCGTCTGCAAATGATGATTTTGTTGGGTGATGGTGAACAGTCAGTCGGGGCTTTAGCCGAGCAGCTTAATGTTTCGATGGCTAATGTTTCGCAGCATTTGCGTCTGATGCGCAATCAGGGTGCGGTCGGTTTTCGGCGGGAGGGGAAAACCGTCTACTATCGGGTTGCCAACCCGAAATTTGTTGAGGGAATGATGAAGGTGCGTGAAGGTTTACTAGAAGAGTTTCGGAAAAAAGGAGGGATTGTTTGATGGTAAAGAGATATCTTGTTTTCGGTCTGACCTGTATAGTGTTGCTCCTGTTGGTGTTGAGCGGCGGGAGCCCTCCGGAGTTGGTGAAGGTAGCGTATGGGGGTATTTCAACAGCTGATCACAATCGTTTTGTTGAACTTGATAAACCTTTTATTTCAGGGCCTGAGGTTACCAGAGTTTGCTTGAAATGTCATAATCTCGCAGCTTCCCAGGTACACCGTTCCATTCATTGGACTTGGGAGTGTGACAAGGAGGCTGAAAAAGAGCTGGGCAAGGCCCATGTCGTTAATAATTTCTGAATATCGCCACAATCGAACTGGTGCAGGTGCACCAGCTGTCATGCCGGTTATGGTTGGAAAGAGAAAAATTACGATCATACAGTCGAAGAGAATGTCGATTGTTTAGTTTGTCACGATACCACCGGAACCTACCAAAAATTTCCGAGCGACTGCGGACATCCGGCCTATGAAGATAAGAAGTTTGGCAACAAGCTGTTTAAAGCGGTTGATCTGCGGAAAGTTGCACTTAAGGTTGGGGCGACGAGCCGGACGACTTGCGGAAGTTGTCATTTTTATGGCGGCGGCGGCGACGGAGTTAAGCACGGTGATCTTGATTCGTCACTGCTTAAAGCGAGTAAAAATCTCGATGTGCATATGGACGTGAAGGGTCTGAACTACTCCTGTACTGCCTGTCATACGACCAAGGGGCATAAAATTTCAGGGCGCTGTTATTCACAGGCGGCACCGAATAAACATCAATTGGCTCTGCCTAAAGATGATGGCGAACGTCTGGCGTGCGAATCTTGTCATGGTCAATCACCGCATAAAAATGGCGACATTCTAAACCATCATAGCGATAAAGTTTCCTGCCAGACCTGTCATATCCCGCAATATGCGCGGGGCGGAATATTCACCAAGATGTGGTGGGACTGGAGTACTGCGGGGACAATGGACGAAAACGGTAAGCCTATTGTTAAAAAAGATGAGCACGGCAATCTCATATTTCATAGTAAGAAAGGGGATATGGGTTGGGCGCAAAATGTGAATCCTGAATATGGCTGGTATAATGGTTCAATGATTTATTTCCGGTCGAGTGACAAGGTTCCGCCGGGCGCGGAAAAAATCGGAATTAACTCTCTGAATGGTGATTACGAAGACCCCGCGGCCCGGATTTTCCCCTTTAAAATTATGCGCGCAAAACAGCCCTATGATCCTGAAAACCGAACCTTGCTCATTCCTTATCTTGCTGGGAAAAAGGGTAGCGGGGCATATTGGGGGGATTATGATTGGCAGAAAGCGGGTGAAATCGGCATGCGAGAAGTTGGTTTGCCGTTTAGCGGTAAGGTTGATTTTATAGATAGTGATATGTACTGGCCGATTACCCATATGGTTGCTCCTAAAGAGCAGGCTCTCTCCTGTGAGGAGTGTCATAGTCGCAATGGCCGCCTGGCTAATTTGCAAGGTTTTTATCTACCGGGACGTGATCGTTGGGGTCTGCTCGATCGTCTGGCTTGGATCGTTCTGGGATTGACCTTGTTGGGTGTTTTAGTGCATGCCGGTTTGCGTTTTATCAGTGCCAACCGCAAAGGAGGGCAATCATGAAGATAAAACTTCAACTCTATACCCGTTTTGAACGTTTCTGGCACTGGTCTCAAGCCTTTTTGATCATTTTTCTCCTGATAACCGGTTTTGAAGTGCATGGCAGCTGCAAAATCTTTGGTTATGCCGCCGCCTGTCGCTGGCATAATCTGGCTGGCATAACATTATTGATTTTAAGCGCTTTTGCCATTTTCTGGCATCTGACTACCGGTCAGTGGCGTCACTACAAGCCCAGTTTTGAAAATCTGCGAGGAATTATTGGTCACTATCTGATAGGTATCATGCGTGGTGAGCCGCACCCTTTTCACAAAAGTGAAGAGCGTAAACTTAATCCTCTGCAGTCTCTCTCTTATCTTTTTCTGAAGGTGGTTTTGCTACCGCTGCAACTGGTGTCCGGTCTGCTCTATTATTACTATAATGACTGGATCAACTGGGGCTGGGCCGCACGACTGGATGGGGTTGCGTTTCTGCATACGGCCATGGCTTTTGCCATGCTCCTCTTTCTGGTGGTGCATGTCTATCTGACAACCACCGGCGGCACTTTACTTACCTATACCAAATCGATGTTTACCGGGTGGGAAGAGGTGGATGACGGAATCATGAATGAGAAGTCATGAAAAAGCCGTCTATTCGCCGATTGATTTAGAGATTCTAAACTGATATAAGGTACTATAAGAAGCTGCTCCTATGGACAGCAATTTTACGGTGCCGCAATTTAAAAAAAACGGGCTCGTGAAAGAGCCCGTTTTTTTTGTTAGTTTTTATTTCATTTTATATGGGAGGTTAAAAGGACAATGTCTGCAAATTTGGAAGAAAAATGTATTAATACGATCCGTTTTTTGGCAGTTGATATGGTTGAAAGGGCCAATTCCGGGCATCCGGGGATGCCGATGGGGGCGGCTGTCATGGCTCACACCCTCTGGAGTCGTTTTTTGCAGCATAATCCGGCTAATCCCGAATGGCCCGACCGCGACCGTTTTATCCTCTCGGCCGGACATGGTTCGGCCCTGCTATATGCGCTGCTTCACCTCAGTGGTTATCCTTTAACTCTTGATGATCTGAAAAACTTTCGTCAATGGGGTAGTTTGACGCCGGGGCACCCCGAATATCGTCACACGCCCGGGGTTGAAATGACGACCGGACCTTTAGGTCAGGGGTTGGCCTCCGGGGTCGGTATGGCGATGGCCGAAAGAAGTTTGGCGGCGGCCTTTAATAAACCAGAATTTCTGGTTGTCGACCACTTTACTTACGGGATTGTCGGCGATGGTGACCTGATGGAAGGGATCTCGCATGAAGCCGCATCGTTGGCCGGGAACCTCAAGTTGGGAAAACTTATCTACCTTTACGATGATAACCATATCTCGATCGAAGGTGATACCGCAATCACTTTTAGCGAAGATCGGGCCGCCCGTTTTCGGGCTTACGGCTGGCAGGTGATTGAGGTTGCAGATGGTAATGATTGTGCGGCTATCGCCGCCGCCCTGACCGCCGCTCGCGAAGATCTTGAGCGTCCCAGCTTGATCGCGGTTCGCACTCATATCGGTTTTGGGAGCCCGGCGAAACAGGATACCGCATCGGCTCACGGTGAGCCTTTGGGGGCGCAAGAGATTATTACGACGAAAAAGAATCTCGGATGGCCGACTGATGTCGATTTTTTGGTTGAAGACGATGTTTATGAAAGTTATCGCCAGGTAAAAACCGCCGGAGCCGAGGCCGAGAAAAAGTGGCAGAGCATGATGGTGGATTATCAGGATAAATTCCCCGAATTGGCAGCTGAATGGGAGCGACGCCAAGCCGGAAAATTACCGACCGACTGGGAAAAATCTCTGCCCAGCTTCCCGGCTGACGAGAAAGGTCTGGCGACTCGGGCGGTTTCCGGCAAGATGATCAATGCGTTGGCCGGAGTTTTACCTGAATTAATGGGTGGTTCAGCCGATCTCGGCCCCTCTAACAAAACCCTGATTAATGAGGCAGCGGATTTTTTCGCACCCGATTTCGCGGGTCGCAATATTCGTTTTGGCGTGCGAGAACATGCCATGGGGGCGGTGCTTAACGGACTGGCTCTGCATAAAGGTCTGCGCGTTTACGGCGGTACTTTTCTGGTCTTTTGCGACTATATGAAACCGGCAATTCGCTTGGCCGCGATGATGGGTTTGCCGGTTATCTATGTTTTCACTCACGACAGTATCGGGCTCGGCGAGGATGGGCCGACCCATCAGCCGATAGAGCATCTTGCGAGTCTACGCGTAATTCCCAACCTGAATGTAATCCGGCCGGCCGATGCCAATGAGACTGTGGCCGCCTGGAGAGAGGCTCTAATTCGTAAGGACGGCCCCACGGCCCTGATTTTGACCCGGCAGAACCTGCCGACTCTGGCCCCGATGATTGAAAAGTCGATGGCGGGATTGCATCGGGGAGCTTATGTCGTGACTGAGGTTGAGGATGAATCTGCCGATATTACGCTGATCGGTACTGGTTCAGAGCTTTCTCTGGCCTATGCGGCGGCTATAGAGCTGAAGCAAAAAGGAATTTTGGCACGGGTTGTCAGTCTCCCGAGCTGGGAACTTTTCGGGAAACAGTCCAAAGCCTACAAGTATCAAGTTTTGCCCCCAGACGGTCGCCGCTTGGCGATTGAGGCAGGCTCGTCAATGGGTTGGCATCGTTATCTGAAAGGTCGCGGTGAAATAATCGCCATCGACCATTTCGGCGCTTCAGCTCCGGCGGCCGAACTTTTTAAACAATTTAGAATTACTCAGGAAGAAATTGTGCGCCGGGCCGTGGCCATGTGTTCCCATTAGAAGAAAGGAGGTGTAGTTATGTCTGATATTCTTTTGAACGGCTTGGAAATTCAGGCGGGAGCGGCGGCGGTACCGCTGGCTGAGCGTTTAAGACAGTGGGATCGTGAAAATCTTGGTGCCCGTATCTGGCAGCATGACGGCACTGTCTGGGTGAAAGACCCGCAAGCGGCAGAAAATACGCCTGAGTTAACCAATCGTTTAGGCTGGCTTGAATTGCCTGAACTAATGGCCGATGCTGTCTCAGAGCTTGACCGTTTTGTCTCGGAGGTTGTGGCTTTCGGTTTTACGCGGGCGGTTGTTTTGGGGATGGGCGGCAGCAGTTTGATTGCCGAGGTCTGGGATAAAGTCTTTGCTGTGGCCGAAGGTTTTATTCCGGTTACAATTATAGACAGCACCCATCCGCAGGCGGTTGCCCGTGTCGCCGCCGCCGGGGCGCTTGAAACAACCCTCTTTCTGGTTTCGAGTAAATCCGGCGGCACCCTTGAAACCCTCTCCTTCTTTAACTATTTTTATGCTCAATTAACTCTCCTGAAAGAAAATCCCGGCGAAAATTTTACGGCGATTACTGATCCCGGTTCCAAGTTAGAGGTTCTGGCTCAAGAGCGAGGATTTCGTAAAATCTTTTCGACTCCGTCCGAGGTTGGCGGCCGCTATTCGGCCTTGACCTGCTTTGGTCTTCTCCCGGCGGCGCTGTCGGGTCTGCCGCTGGAGATTCTTCTGGCCCGTGCCCAAACGATGATGGCCGCCTGTTCCTCTGGTGTTTTAGCTACAGATAATCCGGCTTTACAACTGGGCGCATTTCTCGGTGAGATGGCACTGGCCGGTCGCGATAAAATGACGCTGGTTTTATCACCGGGCTTGCAGCCCTTTGCCGTTTGGCTCGAACAACTTGTGGCTGAAAGTACCGGGAAGAAGGGCTATGGTCTGGTTCCGGTCATTGCCGCGGCAGAGGATGCACTACCTTTTCATGATCGTCATGATAACCCCGCTAAAGATCGTTTTTATCTTTTTCTGCGGCTCGCAGATGACGAAAATTCAAGGCTTGATTCAGCTCAGTCTCAGGTTCGGGCGGCGGCTGAGCCGTCGGCCTTAATTACGCTCGGAGAGACGATGGATTTAGGACAAGAGATCTGGCGTTTTGAGTTGGCAACCGCCGCCGCCGGGGCGGTTTTAGGTATCAATCCCTTTGATCAACCCGATGTTGAAGCGGCTAAAATCGGTGCCCGTCAAGCGATGCTCGCCTGGCAGGAGAACGGGGCCTTGCCGACTTTAGAGAGGTTGGTTGATACTGCTGATCTGAAAATCAGCGGCAGCCATCATTTTAAGGGGATTAGCGATCTTGAAAGCGGGCTTAAGCGTTTGGTTGAAGAGGCTGGTTCCGGTGACTATATCGCTCTTTTGGTCTATCTGCCGCAAACGCGATTACTTGATAAGACTCTCCAAGAGTTGCAAAAGAGATTACAAGACTCTTGCCGGGTGCCGGTGACGATCGGTTACGGCCCTCGTTTTCTTCACTCTACCGGCCAGCTTCATAAGGGCGATGGCAATCACGGCCTCTTTTTGCAGATCAGTGGTGATCTGGTGCAAGATCTGTCGCTGCCGGGCAGTGACTACAGTTTTGCGACGCTGATTGCGGCTCAAGCCCAGGGCGATTATCAGGCCCTGCTTAAGGCCGGGCGCCGGATTTTGGCTCTGGAATTTCCGACTGCAAATATCGATAAAATTTTGTCGGATTTTTACAACTAAGAACTTATAAAATCAGTACTGTTCGGTAAGGAACCGGCAACCCGATCTCCCTGGAATTCATCTAAGCATCTAACCGGACAGTGCTACTTATGAATGGTTAAAATTGATGCATTCGTAAAAAGTCATGGGATGGCTAAGTAAAAATTTCGATAGACAAGATGTTGTGGCTCTCCAGGCGCGAGACCATACATGTAGTATGTCGAGTGTCTGGAGAGCCACAACAACGCAGGATATCGGAACTTTTTACGACGCCATCAAAATTTAAAAATAAGGTGGACTCTACCTGCAACCCAAATGCCTCTCGCCAAGACGCCAAGACGCAAAGAGTTCAAATGATCAAGTTATCTTATGATTTTTCTTGGCGTCTTGGCGTCTTGAGTGAGCAGCGCGAACGGGCGAGAGACTAAAAAATCTTCTTTTTTATGACAAACGTTTAGTAGTAAATCACAAAGTGAATTAAAATTTGTGTCTATTTGTGTCCATTTGTGTCCATTTGTGGTTCTGTTTTTTTAACCGCAAATGAACCTAAATATAAAATATATTTGGTTCCGGCTATGCCGGGTTTTAGGTGATAGTAATAATGGTGATGGTTCTAGCTGGTGATATCGGGGCGACGAAGACTAATCTCGGCCTTTTTTCATCCTCTGCAAAGGGTTTGCAGAGACTCTCTTTTTGCAGCTTTCCAAGTTGTGCTGAGGCGGAGCTGGTTGGGCGGGTCAAAGAGTTCCTGGCGCAAAAAAGGGCGCGACAAAATCTTGCCGGAGTCTGTTTTGGTGTAGCCGGCCTGGTGCAAAACGGTTATGTCGAAGCTACCAATCTCGGGTTGAAACTGGGCGAAAGCGAGTTGCAAAAAGAGCTCGGCTGTGTTTCTCTGGTGTTGGTTAATGATCTCTTTGCTACGGCCGCCGCTATTCCCCTGCTTTCAGAAAATGAGTTGGCCGTTTTGCAACCGGGAAATATTGCTCAAGAAGTAAATGCTACTATCGCGGTCTTGGCACCGGGTACCGGTCTGGGGATGGCCTTTCTCGTTGATGCGAAAAAGCCGCTGATTTTTGCCTCCGAAGGCGGGCATGCCGATTTTGCCCCCCGTAATGAGCTAGAGGTTGAGTTGTGGCGTTACCTCAAATTTCGCTATGGCCGGGTCAGTCGGGAGCGTCTGCTTTCCGGTCCCGGCTTGCTCAATATTTATGACTGGCTCGGCGAGCGGGCCGAGACTGGATCTTCGGTTAAAGCTCTGCCTCCGTTGCTTTCCGGTGCGGAGAAAACTGCTGCCGCCGTCGTCGCTGCCGCCGAAAATGGTGAAAGACCGGCAACTCAGGCGTTGGCAATTTTTGTGACTCTGCTCGGAAGTGTGGCGGGAGATCTAACGCTTACCGGGATGGCTGCCGGAGGTCTCTATCTGGCGGGCGGGATTCCGACCAAGATTATCGACCATTTGCGTTCAGCGCAATTTATTTCAGCTTTTTGTGACAAAGGTCGTATGGCCTCCTGGCTGAAGCGAATTCCGGTAAAAGTTGTGCTTGATCCCGAGGCCGCCCTTTTAGGGGCGGCCCGAATTGCCTTTAGCTCATTGGGCGGTGAAGATGTTGAAAGGAAAAAAAGTTCTCTTGGTCGAGGATGATGAGATCAGTCGGGAGATCGTTCGGGAGTGGCTTCACAGGATTGGTCTGGAAACCGATTATGCCGTGAACGGAAAAATGGCGCTTGATTATCTTGCCGAAACCGATAACCTGCCGGATGCGGTTCTAATGGATATTCAGATGCCGGAGATGGATGGTCTTGAAGCCACCCGTCAGCTGCGCCAAGAGAGCCGTTTTGATGAACTGCCGGTGATTGCCATGACGGCTCAGGCTTTAAAGGGGGATCGCGAAAAATGTCTTGCCGCCGGCATGGATGACTATGTTGCCAAATCCATTTCTCCGGACAAGCTCTTCAGCACTCTGGCAAAGTGGATTGGTACGGCAACAACTTTTACTGAGGCTGCGTCTCGGTTAGATGATGACGAGCAACTTGAACTGCCGGGTATCGATGTTGAGATGG
>JAGGWR010000072.1 GCA_021163445.1 Candidatus Tharpella aukensis | reverse complement strand
TCGTATTAACTCGGGGTGGCTGAATAGTTGTTTATAGCTGTGATCATGATTTCCCATGAACCCTCTTCTATTTGTTTACAGTAAAAATTCGCTGTCTTAATAAGACTATAGCAGATTTTTTAAGTTACGTCTAAATTTTTGCGGGAAAGTATTGCAGTTCGAAGTTCAAAGTTCGAAGTTCAAAGTTCAGGGTTCAGAGTTCAAAGTTAAGGGCAAGATCAAAGGTTCGGGGGTTCGGGGTCAGGCTTGACAAACGGGTACTTTGTTATCGATTGGGTTGTTTTTAGGAGATCGTTTTATATGGGAGTTTTATTTGCGGACAGTCAATAGATGTAAATTCCGGATCTTTATGAACCAAAATGGCACCTTCTTGAATGGAGCTGGCTGCAATCCAGGCATCAGCAAGTGAAAGTTTATTTTGCGCTTTAATTTCAGCCGAGGCCTCCAATAGTTTTTTCGTTTCATGGATCCATGTAAGCGGCAGTGATTGACACCCTTCATAGGCCATGCGACCGGAGAGTTCATTTTCGTCTTTCCAAACCCGGTAGAAAATCTCCATGAGGGTGATAAAACACGAGAAACATTGGCACTTTCCTTCTTGGGCTTGATGCATCAAATCAGCAACAAGGTCCGCACCTTTTTCATTATCTCGCAAAGTCAGCAGGGCTGAAGTATCCAAAAGATAGCGTTTCATGTTCGTTCCCGGTCTTTCTTCCGGTCTGCTAAAAGTCTTGTCACAGCACCGCCACTTCCTTGCCCACGAAATTCATCAATAGGATTTTCCCGAACCGGTACTATTCTAAGTGTATTATTTTCGACAATCCACTCCAGTCGGTCAGCTTGGGTCAAATGAAAATGTCGTCTGATGGCAGCAGGGATAACAGTTTGTCCTCTAGCCGTTATAGTACTTCTCATACTTACACCTTATTTAATCGTGACTATTTTTTGAATTACATTGTATGATGAAATGTAATTCAATAGGTTTGGATTGTCAACTTTTTTGATCATTTTAGGAACGGAGTTCGGGGAATAGTCCTGGTAGCCATTGGCCGGCTAAGTGGGCTGGGAATTTGAGTTGTAAAGGAGACCTTAATAAAATGGGGTCAGAGTAAAATTAAATCTTGCTGTAAATTATAAAATGGGGTCAGAGTAAAATTAAATCTTGCTGTAAATTATGAATAGGGATAAAAGAGAAATTATTTCTGATACTATTTGATGGTAAAATGATTGGACGGCTTTATTGGAGGGGGAAGAATGGCTCGACTGGCAAGAGTATCACCTGTTGATGTTCCGGTTCACCTTATTCAGCGTGGTAATAACCGCCAGACTTGTTTTGCTGCCGATGAAGACTATGAAGCTTACGCCGAATGGTTATTGGAATATAGCCAAAAGTACAAGGTGGATGTTCATGCTTGGGTAATGATGACAAACCATGTTCATTTGCTATGTACTCCCAAGCAACTCAATGCCGTAAGTTCAATGATACAGGCTTTGGGACGTCGTTACGTGCGTTATTTTAATTATGCTTATCGGCGGAGCGGCACTTTATGGGAAGGTCGTTATAAATCTTGTTTGGTTCAAGAGGAACGGTATTTGATAGAAGTTTATCGATATATCGAACTTAATCCGGTTAGAGCCGGAATGGTGACCGACCCTGGGGAATATCGTTGGTCAAGTTATACCGCGAATGCATTGGGGCGATCGTCGAGTTTGTGTTCACCACATCTCGAGTATATAGCACTGGGTAAAACGCCTTCGGAGAGATGTGAAAACTATTGTGCTTTGTTTATTGACTATGTTGAAAAATCAGATTTGCTGAATGAGATAAGGAAAAATACAAACAAAGGGTTGGCGATTGGTAACAATATATTCAGGGATGAGATTGAAAAACTTACCGGCAGACGGATGATTGCCGGTAAGCGCGGTCGTCCAAAAGGCCGGCGAAAGTCGAAGTAGCGTCATGGTTAGTTGAAAAGAAAATAATTTAATGTTACTCTGACCCCAATTAACGCTGACAGAAGTAAAGCATCTAGAACTAATGCTGTAGCAATAATAATTCGGTCTTGTGGGTCACTGTGATGTTCCGGTAAATCAGCAGTATGGCAAGCGATCTCTGGTGTGATAGGAATAAGTTGAAGAACCAGTCAGCGCTTTTTCAAACCATTCAGAACGATGGCAAGGGAGTTTAATCCGGTTGTGATGCTCAAGCCAAGAGACTTCAAATAGACTGATTGCAGAAACACCTACGTGCTCTGCTTGTTCAATATGCTCCAGCCAAGTTGTTTTCAATTGTGGATCCAGATTTACCCACCATAACCAGACATGAGTATCCAAGATAATCATTGTGGAAAATCCCAATCTGTTACAGGGGCCGTGTCAAGTAAATTTCCAATAATTTTCATTTTACCGGCAATCTTTACATGAGGTGTCCTTTTCGCAGGTTGAGTTGTGATGTCATCTATGATTAAAAAAATTGCTTCTAATTTTTTATTCGCAGGCAGTGGTGGAATATTTTCTATTTCTCCGACTGTATTGGTTTTAAGGATAAGCCGTTCAGCGTACATGGTTGATTCTCCTTTTTTTCGATAAAAAGAGTTTCACAAATTAGAATATTTGCTATTGTAATAAAGATTATAACAGATTTTACATATTAGGTCTATAGTCATGAAAGTGTCTAAAAAATGGGGGT
>JAGGWR010000257.1 GCA_021163445.1 Candidatus Tharpella aukensis | reverse complement strand
GCTAAGTAAAAATTTCGATAGACAAGATGTTGTGGTTCTCCAGGCGCGAGACCATACATGTAGTATGTCGAGTGTCTGGAGAACCACAACAACGCAGGATATCGGAACTTTTTACGACGCCATCATATTTGATCAGCTTGTCTCTTCCTCTTCCGGCTCTTCCTCAGATGAATCCTTGGGGATTATTCGTTCTTTGATCTGGTTCCAAAGTTTCTTTTTAGGGAGAAGTTTTTGGATTTCATGATTTTTATCGAGTTCGTCAAGCAAATAATCGTTAACTCGTTGCTCGGAAAATTCAGCGCAGAGGCGGATCCCGTTTTTGATGGCTTTACGGCAAGAAGATCCATGCGCAATAAAGCAGTTGCCATTGATACCGAGTAGTGGAGCGCCCCCATATTCGGCGTAATCGACCCTTTTTTTCATCCCCTTCAAACCATTTCGGCAGAGCCAGGCACCGGCTTTGCGAATGATGCCAGCGGTCAGCTCTTCCCGCAAGATACTGGTCATGGCCAGGGCCAGACCCTCGGAGGTTTTTAAGACGATATTGCCGACGAATCCGTCACAAACAATAACATCTATGTCGCCCGGGAAAATATCCCGGCCTTCAACTGAACCGAGATAGTTTAAAGGGCTGTTTTTGAGGAGTTCGTGAGTGGCCCGAGTCAGCTCGTTGCCTTTACTCTCCTCTTCGCCGTTGCTTAAGAGTCCGACTTTGGGGAAATTACGATTTAAGACTCGCTGAGCGTAAATGCTGCCCATGATGGCAAATTGAGCCAGATGCAGGGGGCTGCAGTCAACATTGGCGCCGACATCAAGGATGGTAACAGGTTCTTTTAAGGTGGGCAGGCAGGTAACAATTGCCGGTCGGTCGATACCTTTGAGTTTTTTCAAAGTTACCATGGCAATCGCCATAGTGGCACCGGAATTACCGGCCGAGATGAAACCTTGGGCGCGGCCGTCACGAACCAGCCTGAGGCCGACCGCGATGGATGATTCTCGTTTGCGCCGCATCGCCTTACTCGGAGAGTCATCCATTGTAACGACTTCTGCGGCATGTTGGATGAATATGGGCAGGTTTTTTATGTCGTGCTTATCAAGTTCACTCTCAATACGTTCCTGAATCCCGACCAAAATAATCTGCAGGTTCAGGCTTCTGGCGGCGTCGACGGCTCCGGCAACAATTTCGTGCGGGGCCTGGTCGCCGCCCATAGCGTCAACAGCAATTTTCATGAGTGTCGCCGGCCTTTATTGAAGTTGAGTTACTAATCGACTTCAATAAAGGTTTCGCCTTTGTAGGTTCCGCAGGATGCACAGACCCGGTGAGGCACGGTTGTCGCCTGGCAGTTGGGGCAGGTGCCAGCCTGAGGAGCCGTTAACGCAAGGTGTGAGCGGCGTTGTCTCTTTTTGGTTTTTGATGTTCTTCTTTTAGGTACGGCCATTATATCTCTCCAATTAAAATAGAAGGTATTTGAAAAAAGTTACAAAAATGTTTCGTTTTTGGTTTATCTTGCTCAATTAAAAAGGGTGAGCATTCTATATCTCTGCTCTGATATTGTCAAGTCTTAAAATGTATCGCAGTTTTTTAGTCCTCTCTATCGATTACCTCGGCGTGTAAATCTATCAAGCTGTGGTCATCAGCGAGGATATAGTCAAGCGTTGATTTGATCCGCAAATTGGCTTTGTTTATAAAGAGTTGGGCGACGGTTTTTTTACGCTCTGAATGAAGAGCATCCCGGCAGAGCAGGTAGGCGTGGATAACATCCGTAGTCATATTGACCAGCCTGGTTGTGTGGAATTCCTGGTAAACCGGGTCGGCCTTTTCTTTAATGTAGGAGATCGCCATTTCCAGATGGGAACGCATTTTTTGGGCCGCCTGGAAAAGCTCGGTGATGCTGGAAAAATCGTTGTTTTCCTCATACTCACTTAACCGTTCCGAAACCACACCGGCAATTATGCCACCCATGGCCGCCAGTGCCTGAAGTTGGGTGGTGCCTTCGTAAATATTGGTGATGCGGGCATCGCGATAGTAGCGTTCAACATTGAACTCACTCGTAAAACCAACTCCGCCGTGGATTTGGATGGCGTCATAACAGACTTTGTTGGCCATCTCCGCCGCCGAACTTTTAGCCAAAGGCGTAAACAGCGAGGCCAATTTGGTGTAACGTTTAAGGTCGGCCTTTAAATCTGCGGCTCGATCCGGGTGCTTTTCAATACGATCCTCGATGCCTTCTTTGATATCAACAATGCGGGAGGTTTCATAAACCAGCGAGCGGGCTGCCTCAATGGCCACCTTCATGTCGGTCAGCATCTCATAGATGACGGCAAAATCGCAGATCGGTTTTTTAAATTGATCTCGATCTTTGGCATAGGCGTAGGCGTCCCGGTAGGCGGCTTCGGCAATTCCTACCGATTGAGCGGCGACCGCCAGGCGGGCGCCATTCATCAGGTAGATCGTATATTTGATCAAACCCAGTTTACGTTTGCCTAAGAGTTCGGCCTTGGCATTGTTAAACTGTAACTCGCAGGTGGGTGAACCCTTGATTCCCAGTTTATGTTCAATTCGGCGAACCTTCATGTCCTGATCACGTTCATAGATGAAGAGGGAAAGTCCGCGACCGCTGGTTGAGCCCTCTTCCGAACGGGCCATAACCAGAGATACGTCACCGCAGCCATTAGTGATAAAACGTTTTACGCCATTCAAACGCCAGGTGCCATCCTCATCATGTTGCGCCCGCAACATGACCGATTGTAGATCGGAACCGGAGTCGGGCTCGGTCAAAGCCATGGAACCCATCACTTCGCCGCTGGCAAAACGGGGCAGGAGGCGTTCTTTTTGCTCTTTAGAGCCGAATTTTCCAATGGTGTCACTTAATCCCTGGAGGCCAAAGACCAGCATTAATGAAGCATCAGCCCGAGATATTATCTCAATTGCGGTCGAAAAAATACTCATCGGCATATTGATGCCGCCATACTCGCGGGCTGTGGTGAAACCTGCCAGGTCAGCTTGATTCAGGCGGGCAATTGTCTCCCTGATGCCTTTGGGGTAGGTGACCTTGCCATCGGCAAAAGTGGCTCCCTCTTCATCAACTTCCCGGGCTCTGGGGGCGGCAAAGCTGCCGGCAATTTCACCAACAATTTCCAGGACTCTATCGTAATTGTCCAACGTATCGGCCTGATCCTTGGGGGCGTAGGGGGAGTCTTCCTTATTGCTGAAGCCATCTTCCCTTAAATCGATGACCCGAGTCAGATCCTGGTTGCGCATGTGGAAAAGAATATCTGCATTATCACGATAAAAATTATCCATTATCGGACTCCTTATGACTTAGTCTTGTAAGCTTTAATCATCTTGCCCAGCACATCTTTAACGTCACCCACAATTCCGTAATGGGCCAGACCGAAGATCGGGGCTAAAGGATCTTTGTTGATGGCGATAATGCGTTTGGCCTCAGACATTCCGGCTCGATGCTGGATCTGTCCGGAAATTCCGCAAGCTATATAGAGGTTGGGGCGTACGGTGATGCCGGTTTGCCCGACCTGATGATCTTTGTCTAAAACTCCCGAATCGACTACCGGTCGCGAGCAGCCCAATTCCCCTCCCAGAAGTTTGGCCAGATTTTTAGCCAGAGCAATGGCTTCGGGATCAACTGCCCCCATTCCGGCTGAAACAATGACTTGAGCCGCTTTCAGGTTGACCTGTTTTTCTTCACGAATGACTTCTAAAACCTCAGTCAGAAAATCATCGTCATCGAGCAAGCAGGTTTCTTGGATGATTTCAGCCGTTTTGCCGGTATCGGGAGCGATCATTTTCATCACTCCTTCACGAACCGTGGCCATGCTGGGTACGCTTTCGGGTGAGACAATGGTTGCGACAATGTTGCCGCCGAAAGCCGGGCGAATCTGCATCAGCGTGTTTTTGTACGTGACATCTTTGATTTTGTGTTCGCCAATTTGTAAATCCGTACAGTCAGCCGTTAACCCGCATTTTAAAGCGGAGGCGACCCGGGGTGCGACATCCCGGCCCATGGTGGTGGCACCGAAGAGGACAATTCCGGGTTGGCACTGCTTGATTATTTTGACGACGGTTTTGGCGTAGGGGATTGAAGTGAAATGAGTCAGGCGTTCATCATCGGTATAGTAAACCCGTTGGCAACCATAATGGCCGAGAATTTTCAACTCTTCGGCCAGATTGTGACCAATGGCAACCGCTTCGACACTGCCGCCGAGCTCTTGGGCCAGACGACCGGCGGCGCTGAGGAGTTCAAGGCTGACTTCGGCAATTTTACCGCTGCGCGACTCAATAAAAACCATTACATTTTTTTTGCTATCCATATTCTTAATAACTCCTAGCCTATGATATTCTCTTTTATCAGCTCATGAACCAAATCGGTAACCCCGGCATCAGTGTTGGTGACCTGCTTGCTCTCACAGCCGGCCAGGACGACACTCTGAATTTTTTTGACTTTGGTTGGTGACCCGGAGAGACCGCATTGGATCGGGTCGGCACCGATGGTTTCCACATTCCATTCTTTAACATGGTTGAGGACGGCACATGCTTCTGCTGCCATGTAGCTTTCATCGTAGGATGTGTTGCAGATCTCTTTGCCGATATTTTTATAGGTCATCACCTTTTTGGCATTGGCGGTACGGGGTTCGTTGGCGGTTGCGGTTATGGTGAGAAGTACCGGAAACCGGCTTTTAACAATCTCGTAACCATCTTCAACTGAACGTTTTGCCGTAATTGATTGTTCATCTATAGCGGTTACGGCCGAAACGCAGGTTAGTTGATTTATATTCAGTTTTTCCGCAATCTGGGGGCCGACTTGAGCCGTATCCCCATCGATGGCCTGGCGGCCGCAGAGAATCAGATCGTATTCTCCAACTTGCTCAATGGCGCATTTGAGGGCGTATGAAGTTGCCAGGGTGTCGGCACCGGCAAAGCGGCGGTCAGAAATCAGTATGACATCATCAGCTCCCCGATAGAGACACTCTTTTAAGACATCGACCGCATTTGGCGGCCCCATCGAGATACAGGTGACCGTGCCGCCGGTGCTCTCTTTAATCTTTAAAGCCTCTTCCAGAGCGTTTAGGTCTTCGGGATTAAAAATTGTCGGGAGTGCAGCCCGGTTTACCGTCCCATCTTCTTTCATGGCATCTCCTGACACATTATGAGTGTCGGGAACCTGCTTTACGGTTACAATCATTCGTAAACCCATATAACGATACCTCTCTGTATATGAATTAAGTTCAATATTGCCTGTTTTATAAAAGTAATATATTTTTTGTTGGTTTAGTGATCAGGTTAAATTACCGTATAAATTGAAGGTAAGCGCGGCTTCTTAGCAAAAAAATGCTGTAAAGACAAGAGAAAGGTTAAGGGGGGCAAAAATGAAAAGTTTTTTGTTCGGATTGGGATGGAGGACAGAGACTGTTGTATATTCTTCTCCTTTGTTAAATTAAAACAATGTTATTATTTTCTCTTGGAAGAGTGGTTGGCTTGTTTATGTCGTGTAATTATGTGAATATAAAGATTTTACAATAATATTTTTTTTCACAACAAGATTAAGGATAAGTTAATTTTAATGATTGACAGGAGAGATTTAATCAATTAGTAGCATCGGTTATATCCATGCTGAAAGAAGTTTTAGTGCCGGTTAGAAGCAGGCCTGCAGGGGGTGTTTTGCTGGTTTATAGTTTTCGCCGCATGTCTGGTTCGCATGCCGGGCATCTTGAAATCTCATTAAGAGTAGAAAGAAAGTTGTTAAATGAAGCAGAGACAAAGAGGAGGTGGCTTGCGGCATTAGAGGTTGTTTGTTGCCGC
Source organism: Candidatus Tharpella aukensis (assembly GCA_021163445.1). Classification (GTDB taxonomy): domain Bacteria; phylum Desulfobacterota; class Anaeroferrophillalia; order Anaeroferrophillales; family Tharpellaceae; genus Tharpella; species Tharpella aukensis. The sequence continues at coordinate 2,440 of JAGGWR010000257.1, read as the reverse complement.
TGATACCCGGGAGGGGTGTCAGGTTCGGTAAACCCTGGTTGTAGTTGTGTATAGCGGGGGTAAGAAATATTTTTAACGAGGAGAAGAGAGAGAGGTTATGAACATGAGAAAACATTGGATTCTGCTGGGTGCAGGGTTGCTGATGGCGCTAGCTATGACCATCACCGCCTGTACGACTTTGAGTGATCAAAGGGCCAGCGTCCTCAAGTTGCCGGTGCCCGTAGAAGGGGCTCAGTTTGCCGGTAGCGACTCTTGTGCTGATTGTCATGATGAATTGGCAGCAGCTTTTAGTGGTTCGATCCATGACCGCATTCTGGCCAAGGAGACGGCAATTGGTATGAAAGGTTGTGAGACCTGTCATGGTCCTGCAAGCATGCATACGGAATCGGAAGATCCGGCCGAAGTTATTTCGTTTACGGAGATGGAACCAGGTACGGCATCAGCGGTTTGTTTGCGTTGTCACAGCGATGGTGCTCACTTTGATTGGGCGGGTACATCTCATCCGATGAATGATGTCGGTTGCCTTAGCTGTCATAAAATTCACAGTCCTCCGGTAGTCGAATCGTCACTGGAAAAAGCCGAGCCTGAACTCTGTTATGAGTGTCATGCGCTTGAGCGGGCGAAAATGTACTATCCTTCCCATCATCCTGTAAAAGAAGGAAAGATGGTTTGCAGCGATTGTCATGCCAATCATGGTTCGATGGTGAAAAACCTGAAGACAGATGAGCGTCTTAATGACCTCTGTTTGAATTGTCATGCCCGTTACCAGGGGCCGTTTGTTTTTGAACACTCTCCGGTATCTGATGACTGTATGATCTGCCATGATCCACATGGCACGGTCTCCAACAACCTGAAAAAAGCCAATGAGCCTTATCTCTGCCTGCAGTGCCATGAGCCTCATTTTCACGCTGGTCGGACTTCAAGCCCGTCAGGTACGATTACTGATATCTTTGGGAATCCGTTGGATGCCGATGCTACGTTCAATGGAGATAAAACCCTCTGGGGTAAGGCCTATGCAACCAAATGTACACAGTGTCATTCTCAGGTTCATGGCAGCGATCTTCCATCCCAGACCGTTCCCGGTCAGGGGCGTGGTTTAATCCGATAATAGACAGAAGGAGAGATTCATGAAACGTATTACACAATACACGATTCTGGCCCTCTGTCTGGTGCTGTTACCGATGTTGGCGTGGGCAGGACAAACCACGGGCAGCGTCGGGATTGGTATCCAGGGGGTCGATATCGATGACTCGCGGGAGGGTGCTGCAGAGTATCTGACTGCGGATCAAGGTGGTAATGCCACCTTTGATATGAATGTTAATGGTTATCAAAGAGGGATAAAGTATGATGTAGATGCCAGCTATCTGGATGAGGACGACCTCGGCGGGCGGTTGGACATGGATGTTAAACGTTATTTCCGAACCAAAAATAGCTACCAGAAATTTATTCACTGGTTGGAAAACGATGATCTGGTTAACTACAATGAAGATCCCGATTTTAAGTTTCCGGCTGGTATGACAGAGACTTCGCCGTTATATGTGGCGGCGGGTACGAAAGCGGTAATGGGCAAGCCGACAGTTATGGGGGCTAATGTCGCGATTGCCCGGAACACCTCATGGGGAGAGGATCTCTATGTTACCCGTGAGGAGTTTGTTTCTGAGAATGAATTTTTAATTCCCGGAGCCGAGTTTATTAAGATTCACGCTAAATATCGGATGGAACAGCGTGAGGGATATGAGCAAACCAGGACCGTAAGTAAGTGTGCTGGTTGTCATCTTGCAGCCGATAGACACAAAATCGATGAAAAGACCCAGGACTTTCAAATTGGTGCAACCGCCCATTTAGGCTTGGTCACATTGGATTATACCTTTTTGCGGCGTGAATTCGATGAAGGTTCGAATGCCCCGACAAATCTCTATCTGTCGACGGGCGGGCTCAAAAAGAAGACCGTGCTTGATGGCTCTGACGGTGTAAGTGATTACTCTGCGACACCGGATTCGGAGAAGGATTCGCATATTTTCAAGGTACAAGTTGCTTTGCCTATGAATACTTCGGTATTTGCCAGCTATGTTCATACCGAGATCGAGAATAACGATGCTCAGAACAATAATGTTGGTGACGTAACCATCAGTGATGATCCGAGCTTTGATTACGATGCTTACGCTGTGCGTGTGACCTCGGCACCAGTCTCTTTTATGACGATGTCGTTTAAATATCATCATGAAGATCTTGATGCTGATGATGTTGTTATCAGTTACGATGATTCCAGCTACGATCCGCAGGGTGCCAATTCGGCGGCTGTCGATCCGCACAATTTTGGTCTGCATGGTTTCTCAGAAGAGCATGATGGCTGGCCTTGGGAACGTGAGTCATCTTTGTCGCGTGAAACCGATACTTATGGTGCTGAATTCAAATTTAAGGTTGCCCCGCGTACCAATTT
>JAGGWR010000267.1 GCA_021163445.1 Candidatus Tharpella aukensis | reverse complement strand
TTTTCTCCGAGCGTGACAAAGAGGGCATAATCGTTAAGCCAGGGGGAGTTGTCACAGAATTTAGCAAAGTCACTTTGCCGCTGTTTTGTACTAAGGAATTTGCTGAAGGCTTTCTCGAACAGGGTCTCTTTGAAGGTGACAACTTCGGCAAAAACAACCAGATATTGATAGAATTCCGGGTGACCGGTGAGATCTTCGGATATAATCCATTGGTCACGTAAAAGATAGTCAGGGCTGATCAGAAGAGGGTTGCCAGCGAAAGCCGACGTGCTCATGTAGGGCGAATGGCCGTGAATTGCCAGGGTCGGGCCTACGGGTAGAAATTGCCAGTAATGTTGACCTGATTTTTCAAGAAAACCGAGAAACCTTTCGGCTTCCGGGCCGAGATCACCAATCCCCCAGAGTCCGGGCAGGGAACTCAAGTGCAGGAGAATACCGGCGGCACGGGAGTTGGTGAGGGTTGGTCGATTCTGATGATTGCAGGTCATGGCAGGCTCTTTATCTCTTTTTCCTAACCAGCGCGTCGGGTTTCAATAAAATCGGCTAAAGAACTTATCGAGGCTAAAGCTTCTCGACCCTCTTCCATATCCTTAATTTCGACGTCAAAATGTTTTTGGATGAGGACGACCAGTTCAACCGCATCAAGGGAATCAAGTCCCAAACCTTCGTCGCCAAAAAGCGGGTCGTCATCGTTAAGCTCGGATGCGTCGATATCCTCCAAATTTAACTCTTCAATTATTATTTTTTTCAACTGCTCTCGCAGGCTGGTTTCATGCATGGTTGAGATACCTTTCTTTAAATTTTAAATCACTCTTCCCACATATCATAGAAATTGAAAAACTGGTACGGTTCTTTTGCGCAGAGCTCTTCCAGGCAGCTTACGTAACGGGTCAGATAGGGGGTTAAACGGCTTAAGGGGCGCGAATCTTGTTGCGGAATCCGGATAACTTCGGCTAATTCGATACGGTAGCGGTCGGGGCCGGTTTTAAGCGGGAAGAGAACGGCCAAGGGGGTGTTGGTGACCGCCGCTAACTTCCATGCGGCTACCGGAAATTGTACCGGGGCGCCTAAAAAGTCGACGGCCAGGCTGTTCGCTTGGGCGCCCATGCGGCGATCGCCCATAATGCAGACAACATCACCTTTTTTCAGGGCCGCAACCATCTCCAGCGTGCCCCCCAAAAAACCGGTTGGATCGATAGTTTGATAAGGGTTTTTCTGGCCTGAATGCTCAAAATAGTGGCGGTCGATATCGCCCTCGTCTTGTTGCATCAGCATATGAACCGGGCGTTTCAAGTTGGCCAGATAGATCATGGCCGCCTGCCAGCAGCCGACGTGGGTGGTCAGGATAATCAGACCTTCTCCGGCGGCCGCAAGCTCGGCCAGGCGTTGACCTTCGGGAAATTCGGTCTGCAGAATTTCCGGCCCGCAGATGCCAGCCAGAGCTCGGTCGACCAGCGAACGGCTTAACCCCATGATCATGTGAAAACTATCGCGCCAGGCGGCAAACCCTTTATGGTCGGGAAAACGGTGTTCAAGGTAGTAGCGGCTTTTTCGTTTTTGATCGGGCCGCAAAAAAAGATAGTAGAGAACTACCGGATAGAGAAAGGGGTAGGCGATATGGCGACCGCCGAGCTTGATTAAAAAATAGAAAAAACGGTGCTGCCAGGGAGCTCCGACGCTGCGACTGCTCCAGGTTTTGGTGTTGTCTGGATTTTCTTTGCGGATCACGGTTGCACACCGGTTTCGACGCGCTTGTTTTTGATCTTCAAGGCGATAACATAAGTTATTAAACCAAACGTTAAAGCCAGTGCCGGCCCCACGATTAGCGAGCCCAGGCCCCATTCCCAGAAGCGTTCCAAAGCCTGATAACCCAGGGTTTTAAATGATATCTCGGTTAAAAATGTGCCGTGTCTCATGAAATATCCGGCTTCAATACATAACGCCGGAACAAAGGGCGGTGTACAGATATTACCGGCCGCCAGGGCGACAACCTTGTTGAGGCGGAAGTAACCGGTAAACATCAAAATAATCATGGCCCGCAGGCCAAGTAACGGTAGCGCTCCGACTAAAATCCCCAGAGCGACGGCAACTGCCAGCCGTTTCGGAGAGGCATTTTCTTTAAGCAGGAGGCGTAAACTGCGCAGGGGATGAAAGATCGAGACCGGTTCGGCCGGAGGCTGGCCTTCGCCATCAAGTTGATTATGAGGCCAGGGCAGCATCGAACGGATCGTCAGCCGGGTATTAAGAAAGCTTAAACGCAAGTTATCCCAGAGACGATGAAAATGGGAGATGTGTTCGTGTCGGGCCGGATAGTGAACCCTGATATCTATCTCTTGCACTTTGATCCCGGACCATGCGGCCCGAACCAGGATCTCATTTTCGAAGGCGTAGCGTTTTTCCCGCCATTTGAAGGCGGCCAAAACGCTTAAGGGGTAAGCTCGAAAACCACTCTGGCTGTCGCCGATCCGGTTTCCGGTCTGCACCCGATACCAGAAATTTGAGAAACTGCGGCCGAAACGGGAACTGCCGGGAACATAGGTCTCATCAAATTTGCGACAGCCCACGATTATCGCCTCGGGATCCTTCTTGATTACCGCGAAAAATTCGGGAAGATCTTCGCCATAGTGCTGACCGTCGGCATCAATCGTGATGATGTGGCTGGCTTTAAGCTCTCGGGCTTTTTCAGCTCCGCTCAAAATGGCGACCCCTTTGCCTTGATTACAGGAGTGGCGGATTATATGAACGGTCTGGTCAAGTTTTTTGCACTCTTCAACGGCGTTATCGGTGCTGCCGTCATCAACGACAATTATCAGATCGCCAAAACGCATAACCTCAGCGACCACTTTCCCCAGGGTCGCGGCGTGGTTGTAAAGAGGAATAATAATTGCGATTCGTAACGGCTGCGGTTGATTCTGAGATGTGTTCTTGATTTTTTTAGTGTTTTCGGAGTTTATTGTCGGCATTATTTGGCAAATTGTACAAATTTTTCAAAAATGAGGCTGATTTTATTGATGCATACACTGCTTTATCTGCATTGAACCACGTTTTTGTGAAAAACTCAACTCATTTTTTACGTTGGCATCCTTTATTGTCCGGCGCAAATGTAACGTGAAGTCCAGAATAAAAAACCTCCTTCCCCTTTTAATCAAAGGGAAGGAGGTTTTTTATTCTGGATGACCTTCCGGGTTATTATAATCAAACCGGGAGCCAATCATATCTGGGCAATTTCAAATCGACTTTTATCCGGCAGAGGTTTCTTCCTTCTAACGAGTTAAGCCCAACACCAACAGACCTACGCCTGCTCCAATCAAAGCAGGGTAAAGATATTTGTTGTGATGATTGTGCCGATGGTGG
>JAGGWR010000292.1 GCA_021163445.1 Candidatus Tharpella aukensis | reverse complement strand
TTAAAAATCGTAAAAAAAATGAGAAATTCGAGATTGCCCTAATTCTTGCGCGACTGGTTGAGAAAGGCAAGGTGATCGCCAAGAAAGCCTATGCCGACTGGGCCAGCTACGCCAAATTCAAGGAAGAATTACACGCGGCGGCGATTGAGTTGATCGAGATTCCGAAACGGCGCATGACCGGCAAAAATTCAGCCGACATCCGCCTCTGCGTTGATGCCATGGATATGTCTTACGCCAAGGATCATATCGACACGTTCGTTATCGTCTCCGGTGATTCCGATTTTTCGCCCCTGGTTTCCAAACTCAAAGAGAACGGCAAACAGGTAATCGGTATCGGCATGCGCGATAGTACGTCAGATCTTTTAAGCGACAACTGCGACGAATTTATCTTTTACGAAGATCTGGAGCAGGCCTCACAGATGACACCGCCACAACTCACCGGCGACCTCTCTGAGGAAAAACGCGAAGCTTTCAAATTACTATTTGACTCAATCACGGCCTTAAGACGAGAGAATAAAGAGATCCTCTGGTCCTCAATGATCAAACAGACGATGCAGCGCAAGCGGCCGTCATTTAACGAGTCCACCATCGGCTACCGATCGTTCAGCGAGATGTTGCAAGATTGCGCTAAACGCAAATATCTACAGGTGAGCAAGGATAGCAAAAGCGGAACCTTAATCGTCGACGGCTTCGCCAAATAGGATTTTCCATGCTTTTAATGATTGATAACTACGACTCATTTACGTACAATATTGTCCAGTATTTCGGTATCCTGGGAGAAGAGGTCGAGGTCAAACGAAATGATGAAATCACACTCGACGGCATCGCCGAGCTACGGCCGGATCGGCTCGTTATTTCACCCGGCCCCTGCACCCCGGCTGAGGCCGGGATTTCGGTTGCCGCGATCAAACATTTTGCAGGGAAATTACCGATCTTAGGCGTCTGTCTCGGCCACCAGAGTATCGGAGCCGCTTTTGGCGGTGAGATTGTCCGCGCTGAGCGCATCATGCACGGCAAGACTTCAGAGGTTGAACATGACGGTCGCGAACTCTTCAAAGGAATTACCAACCCCTTCACCGCGACCCGCTACCATTCGTTAGTAATCGCCCCCCAAACCCTACCCTCCTGCCTTGAGGTTACGGCTCGCGCCTGTGATGATCAGGAGATCATGGCCATACGCCACCGCGAGCTCCCGATCTGGGGCATCCAGTTCCACCCCGAATCAATCCTCACCGAAGCTGGCATGGCAATTTTAAAAAACTTTCTCGTTCTTTAAAAGATAGAGTTAACTGGCCGTACTCACTCAAGCAGAACCAGGCCGGTAAAGGTGGCCATCGATTCATCTTTATCAACCACTGACTTCTGGGGCCAGCCTGCTGTCTCCATCAGTTTGCCGACATCGATACCATGACCGGACATCGAAGGCCGAGCAAGATGAGGATTACGGCAAGCCTTGCCCTCATCCAGCACCCGACACTCCGGGTAATCTGCGCAAAAAAGCTCTTTACAAGAACCCCCGGCAAAAGCCCGGGCTTTGGTCGCACCCAATTTACGCGCTGCCCTCTCAACACCTGCCCCAATTTCATGAATCAGAGCCAAAACCTCATTCCGTTCAAACGAAAAAGAGACCTCTTTCGGAACTTCAAGCTTAAAAACCAAGGCTTTATCATAATCGGCCATCATATCTCTGAAACCCTGCGGCCCGGCAACATGCGGCGGACAACTCATAGAGCGACCCCAACCATCACAACGCGGCTCCAGACACATTCCGGCAAGCTCATCTTTGACGACAATATCTTTGACCGCAATCAAAGTCGCATCCGCCGCCCCAAGATGGCAAGCCAGAACCAACAAATCAGAAAATTTATTCATCTCTTCCTGTAACTATTCAGCGCAAGTAGAGAAGCACCGACTATTGATGAAATTCAGTGAATTCCGGAGACATAACCCGAGTCTCCGCAGGAAATTGAAATTGAGTACCCGGAATTTACGGGTTAGCTGAATAGTTGCAAAAAGCAAAGATCAAGCTTGATTGGCAGCAAGAAATCTATCTAATTGAATCTGGCTTTTTCCACTAAGGTCAACAAACTGAATGCCCAGAGAGAGCACCTCGCTATCTTGCGACATACTTCTTACTGCTCCTTGCAGAAATAGCTCACCCTCGACTCCAGGCAAAGATAGAAACATCACAACAGCAGACTGAATTTTGAGAGGCTCTTTAACCCACTCAAGCTCTTTTAGAGAAATTGTCGCCTTACAGCCACCTTTACTAATGTCGCCGACAACTCCTTTAAAACGTAATTTTCTATCTTGATGTCGAGTCACAACCTCCAGGCGGGCGGGAAGACTGCATTCAAATCTTTTATGAGTCCTCAGGTTATAATCTTCAATTTTCTTGGGAAACTCTACAAACACAACATTAAAAGGTTCCAGCACAGGCAACATAATTGGCGATCTGAAGCCAAAGACACTCCCCTGATGTACATATCTAACAACTAACTCCTTATCCTTAGCAAAAATTTCCTCAGGATTCACGACCATAGGAGCTTTTATAATCAGATAACGCCCTTCCTCCCGACCCACCAGATAACTTTTCAAGCGATTGGAACACCCCTGAACCTGTACCTGTAATTCTGTATTAAAATCCATCCGGAAACCTCATATAACCGTTAAAACAGGGTAATGTGAGCCAACATCGACGTCAGATCAAATCGTGCTATCAGGATATATCAGTACTCCCATACCATAAATAATACATAGTCAGCAACACCTATTTAACGGCTCGCTTTTTCAGTCAAGCCGGAG
>JAGGWR010000309.1 GCA_021163445.1 Candidatus Tharpella aukensis | reverse complement strand
TTTGCGGCCGTGCTGGGTAGGGACAACAAAATCTATATCTTTGGCGGGGGTGATAAGAGCGATAAAACGACCGGTAAAAGATTGGTATACAACACCACGGAAGTCTATGATCCCGAGACCGACACCTGGGGATACCTTGCCCCCATGCCGGAGCCAAGATTCTCAGTTTCAGGAGCACTTGGTGCGGACGGCAGGATATACATCATGGGCGGCAGCCAGGGTCAAAGGGGCAGTCCTCCGCTAAAAGATGTCTTTATTTATGATCCGGTTGCCGATACCTGGGAAAAAGGACCGTCAATGCAGCTTCCCCGTTCAACCCTTGCGGCGGTTTCCACCCCGGACGGAAAAATATACGCCATTGGCGGAACCGATGCCGGGGCCTATAAATTTAAACACGCAATAAACTATTTTCTGACCAAAGATAAAGATAAATTGTATGACGGAAAGGTTCAGGAAACTGTTGAAATGCTGGATACAGCTATAAAGTAGTAGTAACTTCCAAGCTGAGGTTCACTAAAATCCCTTCGTCGATTTTACGCATTCGTTTTTCCAGGCATACGATGATCAGGTGGGGCGCCTCGTTAGTGCAAGTTTTTCGAGCCTTTCAACCAGCCAGAGCTTGATTATGGATTGACGAGTTACGCCGACCCGATTTGCTTCTTTATCTAAAGAATCAATGACCCAGACAGGGAAGTCTACATTGACTCTTCTTTGCTGTTGATTTGGACGTCTCAAAGTGGATAAGTCAAGATCATCAATGATGTCGGCCTTGTTTTTATCAAATTTTTCATCAAAATCTTTAGATTTCATAAAGTATGACCTCTGAGTTTCTGGAGCGCCTTACAGAGATTATTCTGATTTTGTTTTCACGATAGGTTATGACAGCAGACCAATGTTTTTCTTTAATACGACCAATGAGTAAAAACCGTGCTTCACTATCTGATGTTACTTGGATTTCAATGAGGTCAGGGTCATTCCAAAGTTCTTGGGCCGTGACAAAATCAATCCCATGTTTGTTTAAATTTGAAGCGCTCTTATTTTTATCAAATTGTACATAGTGCTATTTGCAGCCATCTCAGTTAAGGTCGTGGTCAAGGGTAATGGTGAATGCTACTGGTAAAAGATAGTGCAATATCTAATTCCGTGTGTTCGAATGCAGGTTCCATTCTAGATATCTCAGACGTTGTGCATCCGTATTTTCTCGCGGTATGTTTCCAGTTTTGTAGGGCTATACTTATTGATTTGATGATCTCTTTGGCTTTAGTCTTTGGCACTTCGAAGTATTCAGCTACTTCTAAGGCGGTTTTGATATCATTATTTCCTTCGAGATCGATACTTAGAGAAAAAATGCGATTTTCTGGGTTTGGGTTGATGTCGAAAAGCGGCGACAGCCTCCATCCGGCAGAGGTACGTATTAGACCATGGTTGCGAAGATGGTTATCTGTGTTACTGATCAGTATACCCAGTACTATCCGCATCCATAACTCCCTCAGATCTTTTGTCGGTTGGCTGCTTATTTCAGATAGCTTTTCGGAGATATGCAGGTAAGAATAGTCTTCAGAATTGTTATCACTCGCATTTAAAAGAGTCATCGTAGAAATATATGGAATTCTGGAAGCACCGGCCCGATCAAATCTTTTTTCAAGTAGAACAGTTTTTCGATCTGTTTTTGAAACTGATATGTTTTCGATCTGAAAGTAGGGAACATTTAGACCACATTCTGACGCCAGATGAAGCACAACAGCCTCCCATAGAACAACGTCATATTCATCCTTGCTACTTTCGAATTTAGCAATATTTAGAGTCCGATCAGGAGATAAAAGACAAGCTTTTGGCCGAGCTCCACCGAGTGAGGATCCTGGTGCCAGAAGAAGATTTCTGGCTTCAGGGCGCTCTTCTACTTTTTCAGACGCTTGCAACAGTTCTCTTAATCTGATCATTGGTGGAATTGAGTTAGCTGTTGGCACGGCCAAATATTCTTTATCTATACGGAAGCGAAATGCACCCATTCTGGATAGGTCATCTACCATCAAGAGGAAATCAATGTCAGTAAGACTTCTCGGGTGTTTACCGCTAGCTTTTGCTGCATCGTTGAAGGTGCGTCTTATTAACATACGTCCCCATCTGTCTGGAGCAGCATCTTCAAAGCAGCCAAACAGAGCTTTGTTACCGGAGCGAAATACCTCTTTTGAATGTAGTGGAGAGATTGCCGGGTCGATCGAAAATGCTTCAGGATTAGCTTGCCATTCCTCACTGTACTGAAATGAAGAAAAACCTCTATTTTTACGGATAGAATACCACATCGTACCAACGAAATGATCTATGCCGTCAATATTTATGTCAACAAAAATTTTGCTTGCATCAGACATTATTTTTTCCTTTTGAGCCTTACCCTTTGAGGTAAATTTTCTTCTTCAAGGATTATCCCAATGCCATCATTTTTAGCTGCTGCGACTTCTTCTAGATTTTTCAACAGTCCCAGCATTTGCAATACAGATGCATAATATTTTATTGCGACAGAAGGATCGCCCTTTTCAATCTTTGAAAGTGTGACACGGCTGATTTTGGCTCGTTCCGCCAGTAGATTCATCGTAATCCGTCTTCTTTTTCTGGCATTCCTGATATTTTCTCCGAGAGTTTTTAATGCAGTTATAATTGAGAAGGAGACTTGCAACATAATATTATACCTTTAATGTGAATTGAAATTTACTTTAATACTATGTTGCATACATGATTATTTATATTAAATCAATAAAAAATAGTTCAAAGTCAAAAGGGGGACGAGTTCAGGGTTTGTGTTTTACTGTTATTTTTGGACAGGATTTGGTATGATAAAGCTGGCTAAAAAGTGGTTATTTCGGTGTTGTTACCTAAATTAATACTTTTGCCTGATTTACAAGGCCATTATTGTCTGATAAATTCTGGAAATTATGATGCTAGCAGTTGTGAATAGATCGCTGGTGATAGTTGATGAGGTCTGGAATGTCGGATAATAAAGTTTTGGGAATATTTTTGACAATTACGTTGATTCTGCTGGCTGTATTGTATGCGCCGGTAGTGCCTTCGATGGTTGGAGATTGGTATAATGATCCCAACTATTCACACGGTTTTCTGGTGCCGTTGATCTCCGCATATTTTATGTGGGAGCGTCGGGCGGCGCTGCGGGCGGCTGAAATTGTCCCGAGTAATTTCGGCCTGGTCGTGATCGCCGGCAGTTTGTTGCTGTTGATTTTTGGTTTTGTCGGCACTGAATATTTTACAATGCGTTCATCGCTGGTTTTTCTTTTGGCCGGGATTGTGCTTTATTGTTTTGGCTGGCCGGTGTTGCGGGTCTTGGCTCTGCCGATCGGTTTCCTGATCTTTATGGTGCCTCTGCCTTATATTGTTTATGATGCCCTGGCTTTTCCCTTAAAATTGCTGGTGACCAAATTCTCAGTTATTTCGTTAAAAGCGATGGGCGTGATTGTCTGGCAGGAGGGCAATATTATCCAGTTTCCCGAGACCGTGTTAGAAGTGGCCGATGCCTGCAGCGGCATGCGTTCAATGATGTCTTTACTGGCTCTAAGTGTGGCTTACGCCTTTTTCTTAGAGATTAATGCGGTAAAAAGATTTATTCTGGTGTTGCTGGCAGTACCGATTGCGATTTTAACAAATATGTTGCGGGTGATTGGCACCGGTTTCCTGGCCCAGTATTATGGGTCGGCTGCGGCCGAAGGCTTTTTTCATGAATTTGCCGGGCTCGCCGTATTTGGTCTGGCCATGGTCTTTTTGGTCCTCGCCGGAACGGTGTTGGGGAAGGTAGGGCGATGAAAAAAAATTATCGTTTTCTGGTGGTTTACCTGTTTTTGGGGCTGGCGATCTTATTTGTCAATCTGCACGAAGATATTTCGGTGCCGGCAAACCGGCCCCTTAATGAGATCCCGATGACCATCGGTGACTGGCGGATGGTCAGCCAGTCGGTGATGGATGAACAGGAGTTATCTGTTTTAAAGCCTACGGATACGCTTTCCCGGGTTTATGTCAATGGTGCCGGTAACCGGGTGGTCTTTTATCTCGGTTATCATGGCGGCGGCCCCGATTCCGGCCCGATTCACTCGCCTAAACACTGCCTGCCGGGAGGCGGCTGGCAGATATTGCAGCAAGAGAAAAAAGCGGTTGCAGTTGTCGGCGGTGTAGTCTCTTGCGTCCAGGCGGTTTACCAGCAAGGTGAAGGAAAAGTGCTTTTTCTCTACTGGTTTCAGGTCAAAGGGGCGGTTTTAACGAATGAATACGCCTTGAAATTGGCTGAGATCAAAAACTCCATTCTTTATAACCGCCGTGATTCGGCTTTTATTCGTATCTCGGTTATGGCCGGGGATGATGTGGAGCGGGCGGTATCGGTTGGCGAG
>JAGGWR010000313.1 GCA_021163445.1 Candidatus Tharpella aukensis | reverse complement strand
TGGATCCAACTGTATCAACCAAATATCAAACCTTTGTATTACTTGTTTTACCATTCCCAGCCCTCATCACTTGATAAAGGGGTATCCAACCATTCTTGATCGACTGCGCTTAATTCTTGGAGTTCTGTAGCTTTGTCAAATTGCTTTTTCCAACCTTCTCTGGGATTTTTTATCGGATGTATTAATAAGCCATCGTCAATAATTTTGAATTCCAACTCTTTATTTTCTAATTGAGCTTGTTCAATTATTGCTTTTGGGATCCGAACACCTTGAGAATTCCCGATTCTGACAAGTGTAGTCATATTACCTCCTGCTGTTTAGTGTAATTACAATATAATCACAACCCAGACAAAAGTCAAACTGTTCTAACTCCTCTATTCGTTAGCCCAATATTTTGCAATAAGTAAGACAAAATCAAATCCCATTACCAGTACTGGGGTGGGGGGCTCATGTTCACTTTTGGGCAAATGCCCAGATTTCATCCATAGGGCGTGGGTCAAAATAGGGCTGGACATGAGAAATCTTGCCATCATTGAATCGGAAGTAGTCCAACAAGGCAACAACCTTGCCGCTAGGCAGGATCATCTCGGCACGGGTGCAGACCTCATGGTCGTCGATCACGTGACCGAGCACTTTGAGTTCCATATTCTGGAACGTTCGGGCGACCTCGACGACAAGTTTACGAACCTCAGTCTCTCCATGAACGGCACCAACCATTGGACCTTCAAAGGTGATGTCGTGGGTAAAGGGAAGGTCCTCGACGCGCTCAGCCTTTAAGGCAGCGAAATACACGTCAAGAAGTTGTAGGATTTCTTTGCGAGTCATTTGTGTAGACCTCCGTAAAACAGTATTAACAATATTCGTGGAATTTCGATGGGCATAACGACTGAGATAACTGGCACCCTGACAAAGAGGCAGTGTGCCGCAAACCGATAATGAAGTTAAAGTCAATCAATTGCGGGCTGAAAAGTGTCCAGTTTATTGATTTGTTATGTTGTTAAATTACGTATCTATATCTATGCAGAGAGCCTGTGATCCAAGATATGTGGTGACCTTTTTAATAAATCAAGAAGAACTTGTGTGGCTCCAGTGGGTTGTCTTTTTCCTTGCTCCCATTGCCGTATTGAAGAAGGACTTACATTTAATAGCTTGGCAAATACAGTTTGGCTCAAATTTAGGTTTTCTCTTATTTCTTTAATTTGATAGGTCGTAAAATGCACTTCGGGAATTGTAACCCCGAGAGATTTAAGCTCTTTCATTGTAAAAGAGGTTTTTAATCCAGAGTTTACTAAATCCTGTACAGTTTCACCGATTGCTTTTTTAATTGATTCTCTCATTTATGTACCTCCAGATCAAACAAGATGTGTTTTTCGATGAAGTCTAAGACTTGTTTATCTTCCAGCGCCAACATATCTTTGCCTAATTTTTTAAAATATTGTAATTCTGCCTTATTTATATTTGATTTTTCATTTTTGCCAAATCCATAGAGAAAAACAACTTTTTCTTCTTTTTTGTAGGCGACAATTGTTCTGAACCCAGCACTTTTGCCTTTATCAGCTCTCTTCACACGAATTTTGAAAAGACTACCACCCAAGTCTACAACCGATAGTCCTTTTTCAAGATTATCAATAGACTCAAGTAGGGTAAAGTTGCTCAGATTTGCCTTTTCGGCCCATTTATTAAACCATTTTGTAGACAGCTTTCTCATTTCTTAAATATAACTCTTTGTGTTATGTTTTGCAAGTTTTAATGCTATAAATTTATTCTGAGTTTTGAAGACATAACGACCAGTGTCACTTGCCGGGCCGCAATGCTTAAATAAAAAACGGGGGGTGTTCGCGGTCTGCATTGACCCGAGGGTTATGTGTTTGTGCAACCATTACGAAAAATGGATTGCTACAATTCGAACAGCTACATTTCCTAATACTTTGGTTTGATGCCCTTTACCGCTCGTATCATCAAGTAACACGGCATCGCCAGCTTTACATACTGATCGAGCCCCATCACTAACTTCGAACTCACACTCTCCGGACATCAATATCAGCCACTGTCGCACGGGAGTCGGATGCCAATCTCCATACCAACCAACAGGTAGCTCAAGAAATACGCTGTTCTCTGCGGATTCCAAAGTGGACGTATTCAAAGGGGGTGCAGGCGGAGCATAGTCTTTCGATTCCAAACCAATATTTTGGTTTTCAAAATGGGAACATCCATCAGAGTCTGAATATATTCGTAAATATTCAATATTGCTCATTAGTAATTCTCCTTTCATACACATAACGACCTGCATCAGCCGCCGCGCCGGGATGCTCAAACAAAAAAACGGGCAGCTGTTCGCGGTCGGGGCTGTATGCAATGGTTATGCATTTTTGATTTCTCTTTTGGGTAAAGCAGTAATAGAATTCGCGGCGGCTTGGCCTCCAAATAATAAGTTTTCATTATCTACCATTTCCGGCCAATATTGATGCTCTATTCTGTTTAAATCAATTGATAGTTCAATTTCTTCATCTATGTCACTATTCCTATATTGATTTAAACCCATAAGACCTTCGTATTGTGGTTTGTCTGAGATAAGA
>JAGGWR010000040.1 GCA_021163445.1 Candidatus Tharpella aukensis | reverse complement strand
TCCTGAACTTCAGCCAGGATTTGCAGGCATACTTCAATTTCATCGATCTGCCAGCTGGCATGGTGGTTGAGCTTCGTTAGAGCGGGACAGGCCTGTAAAAATTTCTCGCGCTGCGCAACTTCAAGCTCAAGATTGCGGTTTGCTGAACAGGGTCGCTGCTCAATTGTGGCAAAAATATGTTTTTGTCCCTCTCCCGGGATTAAATGGGGCCCCAAAGGGCCTAAAGGTTTGACTCGAAGGTCAAAACGCAGGCCATTACCGGAGGGGAATATTTGTAAAAAAAGAGGTGCATTATTGTTCTCCTTTGCGGCTTTGGCCGGGCCGGGGTCAAGGTTGCTTAATATTGGCAAAATGGCGGCCAGAGGGCGCAAGGTTTCAAGGATCTCGCTTTCTGCCTCTTGCGGTAAGGTTAGACCTTTCCCGAGAAGTTTGGCGACCTCCTGGTATTCATCACTATTGCGGTAGAAGGTAAAGCGGGTCGGGGATTCGGCGACTACCATGATGTTCCGATCTTCAAGATCAGGGCGGAGCGAAATTGAAAATGTGTTGTTCTCGGAATCGCTCTCGATTACGATTGCGACCTGTCCCGGACATACGGCGACGGGAATTTCAGGATGTCCATTGAGGAAAAGATATGGATGCCCGGCCAAGGCGGGCAAGGCTTTAAGCTGGTCAAAGCGATAGCTCTCTCCTTTTTCGTCGGGTTGGCGGAGCAGGGCTTTACAGATGCGATGATCCTGGGTCGTGAAAAAAGGAAAATGATCACCTTCATAGATGCGGTTAAGGGCTAGATTGCGGCCCGGACTCCAGAAATTGCTGGGATTAGATCTTTGGATCCTGGGGGTCAGGTTGAGCTCAGCGTCCTGATTGAGGCCGACAAACCAGGCCAGGCGGTTCTCTGAATCCGGTTTCTCCTGGGCTTCCGGTGGTATTTGTTCGGGGGTAAGTTGTTTCAAAGCGGCCAATGTGCGGCGCCAGGCTGGTTCTATGGTAATTGCCGGACTTAAGGGTTTGAGACCGACTTCTAATTCAAGTTGAGACAATATTTTTTCCCGGTTACCGGTTTGGTTTTCATACTCGGGGTTGGTTAGATCCAGTAGCGTCGTGCTTTCAAGAGAGACCCAGGGAAAAGTGCTTCCGGCCTCCTGTTTTAGAATTGTAAGCTTTTGTCGTTCATTCTCTTTGAGTTCTCCGGTGAGCCAATAGGAGACCAAGGCTGTAAGCAGGGTGAAGATCGAATTGTCGGGGCGTTGTTCAATCGCGCTAAAACTTTTTCGCGCCTCAACTACCAGGCCCCGGAAAAGTTTTAACAAGGTGTCCGCGAGACGAAAAAGATCTCTGGTAAAAGGGTTGTAGGCGAATTTTTCTTCGCCGGTATTAAGGCTTTTTACGGCCTCGTCCCAGGCTGATGCAGTTTGGGTATGGCCTAAAGTAATAATGTAGAAAAAAGCTATGGGAGCATCAAAACAGGCCACGCCTTCGGGGTTAACCTTGCGGGCTTGTTCCAAATCAAGCTTAAACCACTCAGCAGCCTGGTTGAAATCTCCTTTGAGGGTGGCGATTGCCCCTTTATAGCCGCTGCCGTTAAAAAGTTGACTCTGTCGGTTGTAGATCTCTTCAAGCTCGGTGAGTCGGCCGCTGCAAAGAAGTTTATTCGCATAGAGCAGGATAAAGGGCCGGCTGCCGGGTTTTTCCACCGGATAATGGGTTAAGATAAATTGATCCAGTTCCGGGGTGGCGATCAGATCCTCTAGCGAGTGGGTAATGCAGTCGTCAAGAGCCGTAAACTGGAGTGGCAGGGGCAGTTGTAAAAACCATTGTGCATTAAAAGGGTAGAGGGACAGAGCGGCGTAGGGGTGGCGAAAAAGCGGATAGTAGTCGGCCCGATAAAAGATCGGCAGATATTTTTGCAAAACGTCAAGATCGTGACTGAAAAGGGCGAGACGGAAGTTCCGCAGCGTTCGGGCGCAAAGTTCCAGACTGTCGCTGCCTGGGGATTGGTTGTCGATGTAGGATGAACGAATCAGCTGGCGGCAGAGATCAAGGGCTCTGCGGTCGACAGGCCGTCGAGCGACGACTTCATTGATTTGACGATGGCAGCGGTTATGATTGTCGATCAAGCCCATTTGCCGGAGTTTGCGCAATTGGTTAATTGCTTTTTCCGCGTCCCACTTGCGCAAAGATCCGGGGGCCTGTTGCAGGGCCTTCATGATGCGAAAGAGCTCTTCACGCGGGGTTTTGCTGTCTAAAAGCGCGGTTATCTGTAAGAAGTACTTTTCATCTTCGTCAAGGTTTTCGAGGGCTGCAAGCGGTGAATTCGTTGGTTCTTTTTCTTCGGTCATGGGTAATGTTTGTCCTAACGCAGGCGTTGCCCGCAAGTAAGTGCAGTTATCAGAACATTTACTTGTTTTTAAAACAAGTAAATAACCTGTAAGTCACTAAATATTCCAGGGGTGGGGCAGAAAAAGCCTCTCATAGAGCGAGAAAGCGTAGCGATCGGTCATGCTGGCGATAAAATCGCGCAGATTGTCGTTAAAATTGTAGTTCTCAAGGTAGCCGGGGTAATACTTTTCCTTAAGTTTTTGCGGGTGTTCTTGAAAATAGATGTAGATCTCTTTGAGCAGTCGGCTGGCTTTGATAAAATCTCGATAAACTGCCGGGCTTTCATAGACATTGGTGAAGAGAAAAGAGCGTAATTTGCTCACCGCCTCAATGATTTCAGGTGAGACTTTCAGGGTGCCGGGCTCTTTTCGGCTTTCGTCAATAATATTGGTAACCATGGTGTTGATGCGTCGAGTATGGCTATCGCCAAGGATTTGGTTGCACTCTTTGGGGATTTGTTCGGCTTTGATGGTTTGCGCTCGTATGGCATCATCAAGATCGTGATTGACATAGGCTATAATATCGGCTAGTCGGACAATTTGTCCCTCAAGGGTAATAGCTGTATGTTCCAGATCTGGAGAGAGGATTGGCCCCTTGCCTTTTGAGTGTTTTATGATACCGTCGCGCACCTCAAAACTCAGGTTTAGTCCCCGACCCTCTTTTTCGATAATATCAACGACCCGCAAACTTTGTTGAAAATGGTTGAAGCCGTCAGGGTGAAGACGGTTGAGAACGGCTTCTCCGGCATGGCCGAAGGGGGTATGGCCGAGATCGTGGCCTAAGGCGATCGCTTCAGTCAGATCTTCATTTAAGAATAAAGCTTTGGCAATTGTGCGAGCGATCTGAGAGACCTCAAGGGTGTGAGTCAGACGGGTGCGATAATGGTCACCTGTGGGGGTTAAAAAAACTTGGGTTTTATATTTTAGGCGGCGAAAGCTTTTGGAGTGAATTATGCGGTCGCGGTCGTGCTGGTAAGCCATGCGATAGTTGCATTCGGTTTCCAGATGTTTCCGGCCGCGTGAGTCGGCGCTGAAAGCGGCGAAAGGAGCCAGAAGGCTCCTTTCGCGTTGTTCCAGTTCTTCGCGGACATTGTTGCTGTTATTGGTTGCTTTAGCGTTCATCGACCTGTTTGAAAACCTGGTTAAATTCTCCGGTATAGAGAGCCCGGGGGCGAAAAATACGGTTGTTATTCATGTACTCCAGAACCCGGGCCGTCCAGCCCGCAACCCGGCTGACGGCAAAAAGCGGGGTAAACATAGCCGGATCAATACCTAAACGGGTGTAGACAACTCCAGAGTAGTAATCGACATTGGGAAAGATCTTTTTTGTCTGATCCAGAGAGCTGACAACCATGTGTTCGAGGTGTTCGGCCGTATTGATCAGCTTTTGGACCTCAGGTTTGCAACCGAGGCAGCGGAATTTGGCAAGCGGTCCTAAAATCCGGGCTCGTGGATCGTAAGTTTTGTAAACGCGGTGGCCGAAACCGGGAATCTTTTTCTTTTTGGCCAGTGATTGCTTGACCCAGGCTTCGACGTTATCGGGGCTGCCGACTTCGCGTATAGTATCTAAAACGCGTTCGTTGGCCCCGCCATGCAGGGGGCCGTTGAGGGCGGCGATACCGGAACCGACCGAGAAATAGATGTCGGACATGGTCGAGGCGACCACCATTGCCGCGAATGTGCTGGCATTCATGCCGTGGTCGGCATGAAGAATCAGGGCAACGTCCAAGACTCGCTCTTCAATTGCGGTCGGGCGGCGGCCGTTCATCATGTAGTAGAGATTGGCGGCATGGCTTAAATCATTTAAAGGTTCATAAGGCATCAGGCCGTGGCGTAAACGGGCGATGGCGGCAGTTACCGTCGGTACCCCGGCAATCAGGTGGTAGCAGGCCTCTAAACCGCTGGCATCATCAAGGTCGGAATCTTTCTTCTTTTTACGGCGTTTTTTCTTCTTCTTGAACTCATAGATGGCGCGCCGTTCACCGCTCGGTTTGGTCTCCATGCCGATTGAATCTTCATCTGAACTGATCGCATCACTGAGATCGGGCTTGGCGCTTTCTCGGTCAATGTCGGTAAACTCCTGGCGCATGAAGATGGTACCCATACGCAGGGCCGCCATGGCGTTCATATCTTCGACCGGAAAACTCATCAGCAGGCGCAGGGTTTTGTTCATGTGGCGGTGTTTGATCAGCTTCTGTTCAAATTCATAAAGTTCAGTTGAACTTGGCAGGTGACCATGCAGGAGGAGATAAGAGACCTCCTCATAGGTTGAATAGGCGCAAAGCTCAAAGATGTCATAGCCCCGATAGGAGAGCAGACCGTCGGTGCCGTTAACATAGCCGATTTTAGATTCGCAAGCGATGGCGCCTTCAAGGCCGGGCCCGATATTACAGTCGATCGGCCATTTGGCAGCTTTGCCGGTGCTTGGTTGTTTGGTGACGATGCCGATTTCGGATCGGGCTTTTTCGGCCGCTTCGAGAATGAGCTCGGTTATCTCAGTCGACTCTTGATGTCTCTTTTTACGTCTCTCTTGATGTCTTTCCTGGTTCATGTTATCTTCTCCTGCACAAATTGCTGCTGCTATTTTGCCCCGCCGTCTCTTTTTTGACAAGATTAAGAAAAGAGGATAAGAAAATTTTTACGATTGAATTTGCTTATTCCGGCCCCGGCCTGTTTTTACATCTCTTTTCGGGTTCTTAAGCGGGGTTTTCAAAAGGCGGGCCGAAAGAGTAAGATATTATATTTTTTAACTATTTGTCAAGTAAATAGTGTTTATGGATGCTGTAAGTATAAAAAATCTAGGTAAAGAGTATGGTTCACTCAAGGCGCTCATTGACGTTAGTATGACAATTTCCGAGGGTGCCTTCTTTGCTCTTCTGGGGCCTAATGGGGCGGGAAAATCGACCTTGATCAATATTTT
Source organism: Candidatus Tharpella aukensis (assembly GCA_021163445.1). Lineage (GTDB taxonomy): Bacteria > Desulfobacterota > Anaeroferrophillalia > Anaeroferrophillales > Tharpellaceae > Tharpella > Tharpella aukensis. The sequence continues at coordinate 525 of JAGGWR010000040.1, read as the reverse complement.
GGCCGGGCTCACGCGGGCGACATCAGGAACGGCTGCGGTGCTCGGTTATGATGTCCGGCGGCAGTGGCGAAAATCACGCTATAAGCTTGGCGTTGTCCCGCAGGAACTGGCTTATGACCCTTTTTTTACAGTTAGGGAGATGCTCACCCTGCAGTCTGGATATTTTGGTTTAGGGGCTGAAAACCGGCCGTGGCTTGATGAATTAATTGCGGCTTTGGGGCTTGAAGATAAAGTTGATTCGACGATGAATCATCTTTCCGGAGGTATGAAACGGCGGGTCTTGATTGCACAGGCCCTGGTTCACCGGCCGCCGGTGGTTATTCTTGACGAACCGACGGCCGGCGTCGATGTCGCCTTGCGGCGTCAGCTTTGGGATTTTATTTGCGGTCTTAACCGGGAAGGGCATACAATTATTTTGACGACTCATTACCTTGAAGAAGCCGAGAGCATGTGTGAAAAAATTGCCATCCTTGATCGCGGTCAACTTGTTGCCCTGGCTCCCAAAGATGAACTGTTAAGTCGTTA
>JAGGWR010000315.1 GCA_021163445.1 Candidatus Tharpella aukensis | reverse complement strand
TCGGCGGCATCTTTCCGGCAGGGGCTAATAAAATGTTGGTGGTGGTCTCTTACCTGTTGTGCCTGTTCGGTTTTGCCAAGGCCGGAATCATGCCGTTTCATAATTGGCTGCCCTCTGCCATGGTTGCGCCAACCCCGGTCAGTGCTCTTTTGCATGCTGTGGTCGTGGTCAAAGTCGGCGTCTTTTCGATTTGTCGAGTGATGCTTTCGGTTTTCGGCGTGCAGATGTTACAGGATCTGAGCTTGGGTATGTTTACTGCGTATTTTGTCTCATTTACGATTATCACGGCGTCAATTATCGCTTTGAGTAAAACTAATCTTAAGGCCCGACTCGCCTATTCAACCATCAGTCAGCTCTCCTATATTATTCTCGGTGTTGCCATGCTTACCCCGAACAGTATAACCGGCGGGCTTATTCATATTACCAATCACGCTTTTTCCAAAATTACTCTGTTTTTTTGTGCGGGTGCGATTTTTGTCGCCTGTGGTAAAAAAGATATCAGGGAGATGGGCGGGCTCGGCTACCGGATGCCGATCACGATGATCGCTTTTGGTCTGGCTTCGCTAAGTATGATAGGGGTACCGGGTTCGGCTGGCTTCGTTACCAAGTGGTTTCTCGCTTTAGGGGCCATGGATATTGGGAGTATTGGTCTGCTTGTGGTCTTGTTGGCTAGCAGCCTGCTTAATGCTGGCTATTTCGTACCCATTTTTCTGACTGCTTTTTTTGGCAAAGTCGCACCCGCAGATCAGGGTTTAAGTGGTTCGTTAGAGAATAGACCTCTAATCATGTTTATGGTGGTACCGCTCCTGATAACCAGTATTATTTCAATTATACTGGGGTTCTATCCTGATCTGCTTTTAAGAATTATTCATGTAACGATTAATTGATATATTGATATGATGGTGGGAGCATGATGGTTTCATTGTTAAGTTATCTGCAAGCTCATGCGAAAGTTTTGAAATGGGTTTTCTTTGCCTATCTCTTGGGGACTCTGTTTTTCGATTTCCTGATTGATCGACATCACCCCCATTTCTGGGGTGATTCAGTTATTGGTTTCTGGGCTCTCTTCAGTATTTTTGGTTGCCTGGGGATGATAGTTTTTTGTAAGGGGCTCTCTCACGTCTGGCTGTCCCAGCGCGAAGATTTCTACGATAGTGAGGATTCAGATAATGATGAGTAGTACGATTTTTCTTCATCCGGCCTCCTATTTTATCCTCGGAGCCCTGTTGTTGCCGCTTTTTACTCGTTTTAAAATGCAGAAGGTTATTCTGCTGGCGGTGCCGCTTCTGGCCTTTTGGCAGATACATGCTCTACCGGAGAGTTTCGGCATTTGCAACTTCATGGGTTTTGAACTGGTTTTTGGCCGGGTTGACAAACTAACCTATGTTTTTCTCCACGTTTTTACGCTGATGGCTTTGATTGGTGCCATCTATTGTCTGCATGTTAAAGAGACAGGCCATCATATTGCGGCTTTTCTTTATGTTGCCGGGGCTCTGGGTACGACCTTGGCCGGGGATTATCTGACAATCTTCATCTTTTGGGAGCTGATGGCCTTTGCCTCAACGTTCCTGATCTGGTATCGTAAACGGAAACGCTCAATCGAAGCCGGTTACCGTTATCTGTTAGTGCATACCGCAGGCGGCCTGATTCTTTTGGCCGGAATTTTTCTCCGCTACCAAAATTGTCATGACTTAACCTTTGCTCAGATTGCGGTCGAAGGAGCGACGACGGCCGATTATCTGATTATGATCGGTTTTATGCTCAATGCTGCTGTTCCGCCGATTCACGCCTGGCTCCCGGATGCCTATCCCGAGGCGACTGTAACCGGGGCTGTCTTTATGTGCGCATTTACGACCAAAACGGCCGTTTATGTGTTAGCGCGGGCTTTCCCCGGATTTGAAATGCTGGCGATTATGGGGGCGGTCATGGCCCTTTATGGAGTCGGTTACGCGGTCATTGAAAATGATGCCCGGCGGATTCTGGCTTATCATATTGTCAGTCAGGTCGGTTATATGGTTTGCGGAATCGGAATTGGTACGGCGATGGCGGTTAATGGGGTTTGTGCTCACGCCTATGCCCATATTCTTTACAAAGCATTGCTCTTCATGGGGGTTGGTGCGGTTCTCGAAATGACCGGCAAGTCAAAACTTAACGAGCTTGGCGGTCTCTATAAGAGGATGCCTTGGGCCCTGTTTTTCACGGTGATTGGCGGTATCGCAATCTCCGGCTTCCCGTTGACCAGCGGGTTTATAAGTAAATCTATGATTATTGCATCTGCGGGAGCGGATCATCGAATTTTTCTGCTCGTGATGTTAACTCTGGCGGCGGTTGGAACCTTTCTTTCGGTCGGAATTAAACTGCCTTACTTTATCTGGTTTGGCAAAGATTCCGGCGTCAAAGCCAAAGATGCCTATTGGAATATGAACCTGGCTATGGCTTTTGCCGCATTTATGTGTATTTTCTTGGGTATTTATCCCGAATATCTTTATCGGATGCTGCCCTTCCCCGTCAACTATAACCCCTATACAGCCTACCATATTTCTGAGACCCTGCAGATTTTGGGTTTCACCGGTTTAGGTTTCTATTTGATGGTTAAATACCTCCATCCTGAGCCTAAGATGAACCTTGATGTTGACTGGTTTTATCGTAAAGGGGCGTTGGTTTTTATGTGGGTTGCCTGCAAACCGATCAGTATTGCAAACGACTGGGTTGGTGAAGTGTATCGCACCGTCGGGCTAAGATTTACCATGCTCGTCGCTAAAGCTCTCTCCTGGTTTGACTGGGAAGGGATAGATTGGGTCGTCGATAATTCCGCCAAAGGTGTAGTCGAAGGTGGAGATAAGATGCGAACCCTGCAGACCGGTAAAATTCAGCAGTATATCGGTGGTGCTGTCGCCGCTCTGATGATTGTCCTTCTGGTTGTGGTTTTTCTGTAAAAGTATAAAAATATGACGGCTAATCCTGATTATAGCGGATATGTTGTTTTACCTAGATATTTAATTCTTCTAGTCTAGAGATTTTGATTATGCACATGGAAAAATATCTGATTCTCAACACCCTGAGCTACCCGGTTCTTTCAATGTTACTGCTGGTGCCTCTGGTTGGAGCTTTGATCAGTCTCCTGATTAAGGACGAGCAGCGTTTGAAGATCTTTGGTTTGCTGGTAACGCTGGTGACGCTGGTGCTCTCGCTCCCGCTCTTTACCTGTTTTGACCTGCATACGGCCAAGTATCAGTTTGCCGAATTGAAAGCCTGGTTCCCGTTGCTTAAACTCAATTATGTGGTTGGGGTTGATGGTATCAGTGTGCTTTTGGTTCTCCTGACGACCTTTATTATGCCTTTTTGTATCCTCTGCTCCTGGCGTTATATCAGCAAACGTTTAGGTGCGTTTATCTTTGTTACGCTGGTTATGGAAACCGCCATGATTGGGGTTTTTATCAGCCTTAATACGGTACTCTTCTATATCTTCTGGGAAGCGATGTTGATTCCCATGTTTCTCCTGATTGCGATCTGGGGCGGGGCGCGGAAGGACTATGCCTCAATCAAATTTTTTCTCTATACCCTCTGCGGCAGTGTCTTTCTCTTGGTTGCGATTGTCGCCCTCTATATCAAAACCGGAACTTTCTTTATCCCGGCCCTGATGGATCAGGAGTACTCTTTCGCTTATCAGATGTGGATCTTTCTTGCTTGTGCGCTCGCTTTTGCGATCAAGATTCCGATGTATCCATTCCATACTTGGTTACCGGCGGCCCATGTTGAAGCGCCGACTGCAGGTAGTGTTATCCTGGCCAGTGTGCTTTTGAAAATGGGGGGCTACGGTTTCTTGCGTTTTTGTCTGCCGATGGCTCCGGCGGCGACTATCTACTGCATGCCGTACTTGATTGCCCTATCGCTGATATCGATTATTTTCGGCGGTTATCTGGCCCTGGGACAGACTGATATCAAAAAATTGATCGCTTATTCCAGTGTCGGGCATATGGGTTTTGTTACGTTGGGGATTTTCCTGCTCAATGATCAGGGCTTGAAAGGGGCCATCCTGCAGATGATCAACCACGGGATTACGACTGGCGGGCTCTTTATCATGGTTGGTATGATCTATGAGAGAACTCATAGTCGGGAGATTGCTGACAACTCAGCTTTGGGGATGATAATTCCAATATATGTTGGATTTTTAGGTGTATTTTGTCTTTCCTCACTAGCCTTTCCCGGAACCAACAGTTTCGTTGGAGAATTTCTGGTTCTGCTTGGGGCTTTCAAGAAAAGTACCTTGGTTGGTTTTCTGGCGATCCCCGGGGCAATTCTGGCCGCCGCCTATATGTTGCGATTGCTACAACGCATGGCCTGGCACGATTCCGATGGTCATGCTCACCATCATGAAGAAGCAGAGGGTGATGATCATGCTCAGCCTCTGACCGACCTTAGTTTTCGTGAGCTATCGATGGTCGTGGTGTTGACCTTCTTTGTTTTCTGGATTGGTCTCTACCCGGCCCCGCTTCTTAATATTATGGATGCCAGTGTTACCAATCTACTCCACCAGATTACAGCTGGCGGAACAGTTGTCCCGGTTGATCCTCATGGCGCTCACCATACCATGTTGGAGTTGGGAAGCTGGTTTAAACAGATTGTGACTTTTTAAGCTTATTGGAACTGGAAATAACGGCTCTATCTCTATAATCGTTGCTGATATTTAATTGTAGGTATTCAACATGCAAGTAATGCTTATTCTTCCTGAACTTGTTCTGATTGTTATGGTGCTGGTTCTTTTTGCCGCATCACTGAAAAAGATCCAGGGTGTGACCTTAAGCAATATGGCTCTGGCTGGCGCTTTTTTGACGTTGGTTGCAACTGTACTCAGCTCCTGTTCCGCTGGAACCTTGTTTGCCGGGGCCTATCAGGTAGACGGCCTCTCTCAGTTGATAAAATTTCTTTTAGGCGGCAGCCTTCTTCTTATATTCATTATGTGTCGCAGTTTGAGTGGTATCGAAGAAGAGATGCAGAATGAGTTCTACCTTTTCCTCACTCTGAGTGCTTTAGGCTTGGTCATGATGAGCAGTGCGGTTGAGCTCCTGACCATTCTCGTCTGTCTCGAAATCTCCTCTTATGCCCTCTACGTCGTGATCTCTTTTCGTCGGGGTGAAGGTCGCCGCAGTGAGGTTGAAGCGGCGATTAAATATGTCTTGTTCGGGGCCGCCGCTACCGGAATTTCACTGTTTGGCCTAAGCTATATTTTCGGGCTGACCCATACAACCTATCTTAACGAAATCAGTGCTCAGTTACCGAAGATGATGAGTCAGCCGATGGCAGTAATCGGCATGGTCTTAATGCTCTGTAGTTTCTTCTATAAATTGGCGATGTTTCCGATGCATCTCTGGACCCCTGATATCTATCAAGGGGCCTCGAATGAGACCACCACTTTTATTGCGACGTTGCCGAAAATCGGCGCCGCCGCTCTCCTGATACGCTTGGTCAGTATGACCGGTAGCGGGATATCCGAATTTACCTGGGTGCTTGTGGTTCTCGCTGTGCTCTCAATGACGTATGGTAATCTTGCGGCCTTGGTGCAAAATGATATTAAACGTCTGTTGGCTTATTCGAGTATTGCGCATGCCGGTTATATGATGATTGGCCTTTTAAGTGGAAATCAACTCGGCATGGCGGCGGTGATCTACTATATTGCCGGTTATGTTCTGATGAATTTGGCCTGTTTTCTGGTTATATATTATATCGCACCTCGGGGCGAGAATGTCACGTTTGAAGACCTTAAAGGACTTTATCGACGTTCTCCGATATTGGCTTTCACTCTTGCCGCCGGAGCCTTCGGGATGGCCGGTATCCCGCCGACGGTTGGTTTTACCGGTAAGTTTATTATCTTTACCGGCGCCCTTGAAAAAGGTTTTTACGGTCTGGTTGTGATCGCCATGGTTAATGCCTCGATTTCGGCTTTCTATTATCTGAAAATGGCCCGCGCGGTCTATTGTCAGGGTGATGAAGGTGAAGTGCAAAGTTTACAGTTGGGCTTTGGTGTAAAAGTTTTTGGCGCCTTTCTGATCGTTGCGATTATCCTGGTTGGCATAATGCCTCAGGGTTTGATGAATCTCGCCGACCAGGCAGTGGCGGCGCTTTTGTAGACGCTTTATTTGAAAACAAATGAATAAACCGAAAGGGCAGTCTTAACTGCCCTTTTTTATTATCAAAATTTTGTGTAAGAGTGGTTGATACCAAGGTTACTTTTATGTTATTGAGGGGTTACTTCAAGGATATGTAACTATTTAGAGTGAAAACGAAAGTAATATATATTGATAAATAGGGATAATGGACTTAAATCTATTGTTTGCTTATCGTAACGGCTTAAAAAACCTGCTTATTTTCTTTGCCTTCGTTATAATGTCGGGAATGATGGGGGCTGGGACTCTTTATGGAGCCGGAACTCATCTGCCGGCTGAGAAGAGTTTTAAAGAGGCAAAAACAAGTTATAATCGGTTTATGGCGAATCCCAAAGTTTGGGGTCAGCGCCGCCGTTGGGAAGCCCTGATTAAGGATTTCGACAGTCTTGCTCGGAACTACCCACGTAGTAAAAGGGCCGATGACTCTCTTTACTTGGCGGCCGGTCTATATTCCTCGCTCTACAATTATTCCGGCTGGTCAACCGATCTGCAGCAGGCGGCAAAACGCTATAAAATGTTGCTTAAGAGTTATGGTCAGAGTCGTCTGGCGGATGATGCTCTTTATAATCTAGGAGTTATTGCACTTAAATTAAAGGATAAGAAAAAAGCGCGGGAACAGTGGCAGTGCTTGCTGCGTGATTATCCTGAATCCGATATGCGTGAGAGAGCACGTTCCAGTCTTAATGATTTAAGGCCTGCTAAAACTAAAAAGAGTGCCAATAAGAGTAGGATCCCGAGAAAAAAAGCAAAGGTCAGCAAGGCGCAATATCGGCAAGGCAGTGGTCGTAAAGCGCCTGCTAATGTTGTGAAAGTTAAGAAAAGTGTACGTAAAGGACTTTCTCGGGTTCTTGATCTGCGCCATTGGTCATCACCAACCTATACCCGGGTTGTTATTGATCTTGATCGTGAGACACAGTTTACCAAAGGTATTCTCAAAGACCGGCATAACAGTAAAAAGACCAAATCGATCTATCTGAATCTGGCCGACAGCATGATCCCGGAGATCAACCGGGAAATGCCGATTAACGATGGCATTTTGCAAAGAGTTAAGGTCTCCCAATTCAATGCGCGCACAGTACGGGCAGTAATCCATGTTGCAGACATTGATCATTATAAAATTTTTGCCTTAAGTCATCCTCCTAGAATTGTAATTGATGTAATCGGCGGTGACTACAAAAAGGTTAGAAAAAAGAGAACTCAGCTAAGCCCGGCGGCCAGATCTAATAAAACCGGTGCGTTGAGCCTGGCCCAGCAACTTGGGCTTGGGGTCGGAACCATTGTTATTGATGCCGGGCACGGCGGTAAGGATCCGGGGGCTCTCTCCGCTAGTGGAAGTAGAGAGAAAGATGTAGTTCTAGATATTACGAAAAGATTAAAGACGGTTTTGCAGAATCGGCTTAAGTGCCGGGTAGTAACCACGAGGAGTAGTGATAGATTTATTCCCTTGGAGGAAAGAACCGTGGTTGCCAATACCAAAAAGGCAGACCTTTTTGTCTCGGTTCATGCCAATGCCAGCCGCAATCGCCGTGTACATGGGGTTGAAACCTACTTCCTTAACCTTTCTACCGACAAAGAGGCGATGGAGCTGGCGGCGTTGGAAAATGCGACTTCGACCAAGAATATCGGTCAACTCCAGTCGATACTTAACGACCTCATGCAGAACTCCAAAATCAAGGAGTCGAGTCGATTGGCCAGTTGTGTGCAGAACTCTCTGGTCAGCAGGTTGCGCAAATCATATAGTAAAGTTAACAATCTTGGAGTCAAACAGGCTCCATTTTATGTTCTTATTGGGGCACAAATGCCGAGTATTTTGGTTGAGGTCTCTTTTATTTCAAACAAGATGGAAGCTCAGCGTTTGGCAACAGGAACATATCGGCAGAAGATTGCCGAGGGTCTAGCCGATGGCATAGAGAAATATATCAAAGAAATTAAACTTGCCCGATTATAGAAAAATTAACAAATTAATAGCTAAGGAGGTAAACAAAAATGATTGAACAGAAATTTCTTTTACGGGATGATGAAATTCCCCGGCAGTGGTATAATCTGGCGGCCGATTTGCCCTCTCCGATGGAGCCCTTGAAAACTCCGGATGGAGGCTTAGTGACACCGGAGATGATGGCTCCTATCTTTCCTATGAATCTGATTGAACAGGAAATGAGCCAAGAGAGATGGATCGATATTCCGGAACCACTGCTGGCGTTGTTGGGAAGTTATCGACCGGCTCCTCTGAAACGGGCGATAAGGCTTGAAAAAGCCCTGGGAACCCCGGCAAAGATTTATTATAAAGATGAAAGTACTTCACCGGCTGGTAGTCATAAGCCCAATTCAGCTCTGGCTCAAGCCTGGTACAACAAAGAGTTTGGCACTAAACGATTGACAACCGAAACCGGTGCCGGACAATGGGGTAGTGCACTCAGCTATGCTTGTGCACTGATTGGCTTAGAGTGTAAAGTCTTCATGGTGCGGATCAGTTTTGATCAAAAACCTTATCGTAAGATTTTGATGGAGACCTGGGGAGGTACCTGTATCGCCAGTCCCAGCACCGAAACCGCTGCTGGCCGCCATTTTCTTGAACAATTTCCCGACACACCGGGGAGTCTCGGGATGGCGATCAGTGAAGCGATTGAAGCAGCCGTCAGTGATAAGAGTGGAGATACCAAATATTCTCTCGGCAGTGTGCTTAACCATGTCCTTTTACATCAGACAATTATCGGTCTTGAAGCTAAAAAGCAGTTGGTTTTAGCCGGGGTCAAAAAACCTGATATCGTAATTGGCTGTGCCGGAGGCGGGAGTAACTTTGCCGGACTCTCCTTTCCCTTTGTTAACGATAAAATTAACGGCGCGGATATTACAATTATTCCGGTTGAACCGCAATCCTGCCCAAGTTTGACGAAAGCCCCATTTGCTTATGATTATGGTGATACTACGGGGATGACGCCGCTTATGGCAATGCATACCCTGGGTCATAATTTTGTCGCTCCGCCTCTGCACGCCGGGGGCTTGCGTTATCACGGTATGGCGCCGCTGGTCAGCCAGGCCGCAGTCGAAGGACTTTTGCAGCCGGAAAGTATCCCGCAAATGGAGTGCTATGCAGCGGCTATTCAGTGGGCTCGAACCGAAGGCACGATCTGTGCGCCGGAAACCAGCCATGCCATTGCTTCAGTAATTCGCCAAGCTAAACAGGCTAAAGAAGAGGGTAAGGAGAAGGTCATACTCTTTGGTTATAGTGGTCATGGTTTGCTTGACCTGGCCGGTTATGATGCTTATTTGAATGGGCGCCTTAATAATTATGAAATTCCGGAAGAGGAGTTCAGAAAATCGATCGAATCATCCCTTGAGGGGCTGCCTGAAGCAGTTGAAAAACGTACCGGTAAGTGGTGAGT